>JAUVIG010000025.1 GCA_030592825.1 Chlorobiota bacterium
AAAATAGATATTGATAATTTATATTTTTCCGGAGATTATGCTTCCATATATTTTAAATCTGTTACAAATTTTAAAAATGACAGATTAAAAGAAATTTGTCAAATACATAAATCTATTTGGAACCAACGAAAAGTTCCTTTTTTATACGTTTCAACACCGGCAGAACTGCGTATCTACAATTGTTTTGAAGAACCAATAGATCCAAATAAAGATTTAAGTAAGATAAGCAGTATAGAAATTTGCAGATATTCAACAAACGATACAGAAGAACATTTAAAAATTTTAGTATCATTATTTGGCAGAGTTGCTATTGACAGCGGTGTTTTTTGGAAAAATGAAGACATTACAAAAAAATTTAACTCATCAAAAAGAGTTGATAATGTTCTTGTTCAAAATCTGAAAGTTACTAAAACAGAATTAATAAATCGACTAATTCCTGTATCAATTATTCATGATATACTTACAAGGTCTTTGTTTATTCTTTATCTGGAAGATATTGGTGCAACGAATGCTGAGTATTACGGAAAATTTAAAAAAGACGCAAATAGTTATTTTCATATTTTAACCGATAAAGGTGCAACTTACACTTTTTTTAAACATCTTGAAGAAAAGTTTAACGGAAACCTTTTCTCTGTTATTGATATTGAAAAGGAAAAAATTAACGAAACCGAATTAAAACTGATTGCTTCATGTTTTTGGGGCGATGAAGTTAGTAGCGGACAACAAACTCTTTGGAAAAAGTTTGATTTTAGTGTTATTCCTATTGAACTTTTAAGCGAGGTTTATGAAATTTTTCTTAATAAAACGGATAAGGAAAAATCAAAAAACGGAGAATATTATACCCCGCATAGTTTAGTTGATTTAATACTTAATGAAAGTTTACCATGGGCTAACGATGATAACCAAAAATATGATTTAAAAATTCTTGATGTAGCTTGCGGATCAGGGATTTTTCTTGTAGAAAGTTATCGAAGGTTAGTTGACCGTTGGAAATATGCAAATAAGCAACCCCCTGTATTTAAAGATTTAGAAAACATACTTGTTAATTCAATTTTTGGCTTTGAAATTAATAAGGAAGCTGTAAAAGTTGCTTCATTTAGTTTATATCTTGCCCTAATCAGTTATTTAGACCCCAAAACTATTTGGCAAAAAGATGAAATTAAATTTCCCTTTCTTATATATGAACCGGATAATACAGATAAAAGCAAACAAGGGAAAAACTTATTCAGGCAAAGTTCTCTTTCTAATACCATTGAACATCAGCCAACTTTTGACTTGGTTTTAGGAAATCCTCCTTTTAAAAGTGCAAAAACAGGAAGCATTAAACCCGAAGCAGGAGAGTATTGCAAAAAGTATGGTTTTGCACAAGAAATGGTATTACCATTTTTACATCGAGCAAGCCAATTTTGTAATGATACCGGAAGAGTATCAATAATTTCTACAAGCAAAATTCTTTTTAATAAATCGGGTGGTTATCAAAATTTTCGTCAATTTCTTTTTAATGATAATTATGTAGAAACGGTATTTAATTTATCATCTTTAAATCAGCCAAGTAAAGGGTTAGGAAAAAGACTTTTTGCTGATGCAATTGGTCCTGCCTGTGTTCTTTTTTATAAAAAAAATACAACAAAACAGCAAAAACAAAATATCACTTATGTCTGCCCAAAACCATCGAAAAGAGACCAATTTTCTGACGATCTGGTTCTTGATACCCTTGACTTTTACTACTTACCACGTAAAGAATGTCAAAAACCGGATACAATTATTTGGAAAACAGCTATGTGGGGAACTGAAAATGATTTTCAATTAATTCAAAATCTTTCTTCACATAAACCATTAGAAGAGTATCTTACGAAAAATTATAAGTGGATAGTGGGAGGAGGCTTAAAATTTTTAACACTAACAAAGGATAGAGAATACCATAATAACAAAATTAAGCAAATACCAATATTAGAAGCAAAACATGTAGAACGATATACCTCAAAAAAAACAAGCAGAAAGCATATCAACAAAACCCTAACAGACAGCAACATTAAGTTCTATCTAAAACACTATAATGTCCAAAATGAAGAAGATATTCCTCCAATAGATTTATTTAGACATGAGGGGCAAAATGAAACATATTTTTGTCCACATATATTAATAAAAGAAGGACAGTCAAAACAATCCACAGTTTCATACCTTGATTTTGATTGTTGTTTTAAACACACAATAACAGGTATAACTTTTGAAAAAGAAGGCATCAACAAAGAAGAATTTGGATACAGAAACGATTTATTAAAAGGGTTGACAGCTTTCTTAAATTCAAAACTTGCATCATATTATTTGTTTTTAACCTCAATGTCTTGGGGAATAGACATTAGAAGGGTAACTGCAAAAGACTTATTTAAACTACCCGGAATTCCTTTTATAATAAGCAAAATAAAATTAAAGGAATTAGCAGACAAAGTGGATATAATATCCGGATTGTTAAATGATTTTTTTTCAAATAAAGAAGAAATTGAATATATTGAGAATGACATTAACATAACAATATATAAAGCTCTTAATTTATCAGAGAGGGATATTTTTTTGATAGAAGATATTTTGAAATATGGCATTGAAACATACCACGAAGGTCAAAATTCACCGGCATATTTTCCTGTTAATTATAAAGACGATGAGCTTAAAGCCTATCTTGAAATTCTTTGTGAAGATATTAACGAACATTTTCAATTTTCAGAAACAACAGTTTGGGCAAGTATTCAGGAAATGCCGGTAACAATTCCAATGCGTTTGGTAGCAATTCATTTTACAAATGAACATAAAGAATGTCATATTAAAACTATCAAAAATTCAAGCAAAATCAACAAACTAATCAGCAAAATTGATAAATATTCTTATGAAAAACATTCAGCAAGTGTTTATTTCAGAAAAGTAGTAAGATACTTCGAAGAAAATATATTATACATTATAAAACCTAATCAAAAACGGTTTTGGTCAAGGTCGCAAGCTATGCAAGACAGTAACTCTATTCTATTAGAAATTGCAAACATGAAAGAGGGATGAGCTTCAACATAAAGAATATAAAAATTGCCAAAGCCGGATTTCAGTATAAATGCCTTTTTATTTTAACAGAAGGATATAAAGAAATGAGAAAAGCCGGAAATTATTCTGCAAGTTGGGAAGAAGAAGACTTGACAGCACAGCTTATTTTTTATACAGAAAATAGTCTTGCTTGTAAAAAATGGAGAATACATGTAGAACCGGAAATTAGAATTTATACAAAAGAGATAATATTCGGTAAGAAATCATCTAAAAAAGCATCAAGAATTGATATGAAAATGCTTTCATGGCAAAATGAGTATAAGGATATTTATCATATTGAAGCAAAAAACCTTTGCGAAAACGATTGGACAAAAGAAGATGGTTCAAAAGTTAGTTCATCATACCAGTTAAACAGATATGTGAACAAAGGTGTAAAACACTTCTTTTCAAATCATTATCCGGTAAACGGTTGTTTGTGTGGTTATATCCTTAACGGAAATAATGAAAATATTATTGATAAACTCAACAAAATTTTAGAGAAAAAATCCTACAATAAATTACAGATTTACAAACCTATAAACAAGCATAACTTAATTTATACAATAAAAAAAGGAAATAATGAATTATTAAATATATTTCTTGATTTCAAATGATAACAAGACACGACATTTGGCAGAGCAGCAATGGTTTTAAGGTTTGTTTGTTTTGTTCATAATACGGTAAAAATGATTTCGGACATTGTTTGCTAACTTGTATTTACATATCTAATCCGAATTAACAATGAAAAAATTCTACAAAAGCCTCTACATATCAGACCGTTTGTACTACGTAACAGGCGGTATAATTGTTCTGTTCGTTTTTGGGTATTATTATCCTATAATGTATGCTGCAGCAAAAGCCGGATCGATAATATTTGCAGCATTATTGCTTATAGACCTTCTTTTATTGTATAACAGTTCAAAGTTTAAGCTGAAAGCAAAAAGAATTGTTCCCGAGAAGCTTTCAAACGGAGACGCTAATGATATTTTCATAACTGTAAAGAATAATTACAGATTTCCTGTTTTATTGACAATCATTGATGAAATTCCTTTTCAGTTTCACAAGAGAGATTTTTATATAAAACGAAAACTTCTTGTTGCACAAGATTCGACAATTAAATATGTTCTGTATCCCGTAAAAAGAGGAGCGTACAGTTTTGGTAAACTAAACATATATTGTTCAGATATATTAGGCTTTATTCAAAGAAAATTTACTTTTGATGAAGGTCAAGAAGTGCCTGTATATCCGTCGTTTATACAAATGAGAAAGTATGAATTAATGGCAATTTCAAATCGTTTAACTGAAGCAGGTATAAAGAAAATCAGAAAGATAAGTAATAATGTTGAGTTTGATCAAATAAAAACTTATGTAGCCGGAGATGATTTCAGAACCATAAATTGGAAAGCAACAGCACGGAAATCGGCATTAATGGTTAATCAGTATCAAGATGAAAAGGCACAAAGAGTTTACAGCATTATAGATATGGGGCGAACAATGAAGATGCCTTTTAACAAAATGACATTATTGGATTATGCAATCAATGCTTCTTTGGTTATTTCTAATATTGCAATCTATAAACAAGATAAAGCCGGATTGATAACTTTCTCAAAAGATATACACTCTATTGTTCCGGCAGACAGGAAAAACACACAAATGCATGTAATCTCGGAGGTTCTTTATAAACAAGAAACAAACTTTGATGAATCGAATATTGAGCTGTTATATGCAACTGTAAAAAGAAAAATAAGACAGCGGAGTTTGTTGTTGATATATACAAACTTTGAAGGGCTTGTTTCTCTTGAAAGACAACTAAAATATTTTAAACAACTTGCAAAGCACCACCTTGTTGTAACAATATTTTTTGATAATTCGGAATTAAATCAAATTACTGAAAAGAGACCAGCCGAAACAAGTGAAATCTACACAAAAACTATTGCAGAAAAATTTGCATACGATAAAAGGCTGATTGTAAAAGAACTAAAGAAAAACGGAGTTCATTCTGTATTAACGGAACCGCAAAATTTAACAGTTGAAACCATCAACAAATATTTAGAGTTTAAAGCAAAAGGGATGATTTAATTTATGAGGAAACTTTGAAAAATGTTTTTTTCAAGCATAACAGAAACAAAAAACATGTATTGATTTTAGTTACTTTCACTTTCAACATTATCAAACAAGGAAGGATAATCTTTATCAAACTGCACTAAAACTTCTGTCATTACAGTTTCTCTGATAAATTTTGACTTATTTTTTATTCGATATTTTTTACAATATTTTTCAAAAGCTGCCAGTTCCAAGTCATTAAACATGAAACGTATAGGATTCTTGCGTTTTAATTTTTGCTTTGAATTATTCACCGGTTTATATAAATTGGTTTGTGCAAAACTAAAATAAATATTTATTATATAAAACTGTTTTTCAAAGAGTTCTGAAAAGGTTTTGAACAATCTTTTTAAATTGTAGTTGTATAAATTTACAGAAAAATGTTTATTAAATTATTCTCTGACGAAAAAATGCCGAGCAATTAACTCGGCATTTTTGTTTACAGACCCATGATTACATAAAGCCTTTCCTCTTAAAGTGTGGTTCCGTTGAAGGATCTTTACCCCTGAATGCTCTGTATAAATTCATTGCTTCATCAGTACTGCCTCTTGAAATAATATTATCACGAAGAGATTGTGCAGTTGCTTTATCAAACAAACTTGTTTCTTTGAATGCTTCAAAAGCATCTGCATCAAGAACTGCTGCCCATTCATATACATAATAACCTGCAGAGTATCCGCCGCTGAATATATGTGCAAAATTAGTACTCCTGTATCTTGAAATAATTTCAGGAATTAATCCGATTTCATTTAAGACTTTAATTTCAAATGCATTAACGTCAAGATTTTCATCAACTTCTGTTATTGAATGCCAAGACATATCTAATATTGCAGCAGCAATATGTTCTGTTGTAATGAAGCCTTGATTGAAATGACTGCTTTTTTGTATTTTGTTGATCAATTCATCAGGAATAACTTCTCCTGTTTCATAATGTTTTGCATATAATTTTAACATTTCCGGTTCTGCTGCCCAGTTTTCCATAATTTGAGACGGAAATTCAACAAAATCTCTCGGAACAGATGTTCCGGATAAAGTTGTATAAGTACAATTTGACAACAAGCCGTGTAAACCGTGACCAAACTCATGAAACATGGTTTTTACTTCTTCAAAGCTTAATAAAGCCGGTTTATCTCCTGTTGGTTTCGAAAAATTAGCAACATTCATTATTACCGGTTTTATATTTTTTTCTTTAATACGAGATTGTTTTCTGAAACTTGTCATCCAAGCACCTCCGCGTTTACTGTCTCTCGGATGAAAATCCAGATAAAAAATACCGATATGTTCTCCGCTGCTTTCTTTAACTTCAAAAACAATTGCATCTTTATGATAAACAGGAACATCTGTAAGTTGAGTAAATGTAATACCGTATAATTTATTTGCCAACATAAACATTCCGTCTCTGACATTATCTAATTTAAAATAAGGTCTTAATGCCTCCTCGTCAAGATCATATTTTTCTTTTCTAATTTTTTCTGAATAATACCACCAGTCCCAAGCTTCAAGTTTAAAATCATTACCTTCTTTTTTTATCATTTTCTGTAAATCTTCAGCTTCTTGTTTTGCAACCGGAAGAGCTGCATCCCAAATTTTGTTTAATAAATCAAGAACATTTTCAGATTTCTTTGCCATATTATTTTCCAGAATAAAATCTGCATGACTGCTGTATCCTAACATCTTAGCTCTTTCAACTTTTAGGTTTACAATTTCCTTGATAATCTCTTTATTATCATTTTCATTATTATTGTCTCCTCTGTTGATGTATGCTTTGAAAATCTTTTCTCTGAGTTCTCTTTTTTCAGAATATGTAAGAAAAGGTATTAAACTTGATTTTTGAAGTGTAAATACCCATTTTTTATCATATTGTTTTGCTTCAGCGGTTTCTTTCGCAGCCTGAATTGATGCTTCAGGTAAACCTGCCAAACCAGCTTCATTATCAATAATTAACTCAAAAGCATTGTTTTCTTTTAACAGATTGTCTCCAAATTGAAGAGACAGCATTGAAAGTTTTTCATTTATTTCTCTGAACCTTGTTTTTTTATCTTCCGGAAGATTTGCTCCGCCTCTCACAAATCGGTCATAAACTGTTTTGAGAAGCATTGATTGTTCTGTATTCAGGTCTAATTCATCTTTTTTACCGTAAACGGTTTTAACTTTTTGAAATAAACCTTTGTTTAGTGCAATATCGTCTCTGTGTTTTGACAGCAGAGGAGCAACCTCTTTGGCAATGTCATTGATGCTGTCATTTGTATCTGCACTTTTTAACGGAAAAAAAACAGAGCTGACTTGATTTAAAAGGTCTCCGCTGTTATCAAGAGCAACAACTGTATTTTCAAAAGTGGCTTCTTCTTTATTGTTTACGATTGCATCAATTTCATCTTTTTGAACTTTCATTGCTTCTTTAAAAGCAGGCAAATAATGCTTATTCATTATTCTGTCAAAAGGCGGAACTTCGTAAGGAGTATCGAAAGTTGCCAATAAGGGGTTGTCATTCATTTCTTTATTTTTTTGATCACATGCAAAGAAAAAAATCAAAGCAGTGAAAAAGATTAGATATAATTTATTCATGTTTTTAAATTTTAGAAAATTTATTGAACGACAAATATGCAAATTTTTTATAATATTATTAAAACAAAAATACAACCGCTAAAAAAAAAAGAATAAACGGTGAGACCACTCCGAAAAGGTAAAAAGATGAAGATGCCACTAAAACACCAAGTCACTAAATTCCACAAAGAGCTTGTTATCAGCATTTTATTTTTTGTGAGTTTTTGTGTTTTCGTGACTTTGTGGCAAAAAAAGACTTTTCGGAGCGGACTCAACGGTTAAATTTTTTAATCAATGGCTTTATAAAAAGAAATAATTTATTTAATTTTATAAAAAGTTTTAATTTAAATGGGAAGAAGACTTGTAATATCTGATATACACGGATGCAGCAAAACTCTGCTTGCTTTACTGAAAAGGATAAAATTAAGCAAAGAAGACAAGCTCTATTTTCTTGGAGATTATATTAACAGAGGACCTGACAGCAGCGGTGTGCTTGATATAATTATTGATCTCAAAAAAGAAGGCTATAATATTTTTCCAATATTGGGAAATCATGAACAACAGGCTTTAAATGCTGAAAAGGAATATGATAAAAAATCTTTTTTCTACTTTATGTCCAGAATAAATAAAAGTGATGATCTTTTAAATAAAAAAAGAAAACTTAAAAAGAAGTATCGCAAATTTATGCAGAAATTGCCTCTTTATATTGAACTTGATGATTTTATTATAGTACATGCCGGATTTGATTTTAAAAAAGAAAAACCTTTTGAAGATGAAGATTCTATTCTGAATATCAGAAATTTTAAATATGATAAAGAAAAAGCAAAAGGAAAGACAATCGTTTTCGGACATGCCCCGACTTATTATAAGAAGATATTAAAAAAAATAAAAAAAAGGAAAAAAAAGATTCCGCTTGATAATGGTTGTGTTTATAACAAAGCTCATAAAATATACGACTTTCATAAATTAAGAAAACTTTGTTGCTTTAATCTTGATACTTATGAATTGATTTGCCAAGAAAATATTGAATTAAACAAGGATATTGCATTAAGTTGACAGCTTGAATATTAGTTATGTATTTCTACTCTCCAATCGCCCGGTTCATAGATCTCGAATTCAAACAATACATCATATTCACTTGTTAACAATTTATTTTTTGTTCTGTAACTGATTTTAATATTTATTGGGAATTTAATTTTTTCATAACCGATCATATGTCCCACACTTGTTTGTATTCCTTCGGATGATGTCATAAGAAAATTAGTAATATTAGGATTTCTCATGCCGTTTTGTTTGAAACTTAATAATACACGATTTTTATCGTCCCCATATTTTTTTATTGTATATCTGTCAATACTTTTTTTAACTATAATTTTTGGAGGTATAGGTTTCGGCCCCAGATATTTATCATTTTCCCATAAACCGTCCATTATGGTATCTTTTTCATTAATTTTATATTTAAGAACGCCGACTCCGTTTCTTTTTCCTTTTTTCCATTCTCCTGAATAAGTCTCTCCGTTGGACCATGTATAAGTCCCTTTACCGTTTGGAAGCCCTTTTGAAAAAGTGCCTTTATAACTGTCTGTTCCAACGGCTTCACCCTTACCGTGTGCTAAACCTTTTTTACATTTACCTTTATAAGTGCCTGATAATTCTTCTGCTAAAACTTTACATGTTTGTTGAGAATAAAGACTTTGAGATAAAAAAATGAAAATGAAAAGAAAAATTGTTGTGATTATTTTTCCTTTGTACATAATATTATTGTTTATATTGAACAAAAAAAGAACTGTTGTAATCAATTATGATTTGTCTGTTTTCTTTTGAAATCCCGGTATCATTTCTTCCGGAAACGGAAAAACTATAGTTGAATTCTTTTCAGAAGCAATATTGGCCAATGTTTGATACAACCTTAATTTTATGGCAGAAGGAGATTTGTCAATCATTTTACCTGCCTCCAATAATTTCCCGGCTGCTTGTTCTTCTGCTTGAGCTAAAATTATTCTGGCTCTTCTTGAGCGTTCTGCTTCTGCTTGGTTAGCCATCATTCGCCTCATATTCTCCGGTAATTGAATATCTTTTATTTTAACGTCAATAATTTCTATACCCCAGTCATCTGTCTCTGAATCAACTATTTCACGAATATTTCTTCCGATTTCTTCCCGCTTTGACAGAATGGTATCCAACTCTACTTTTCCGCAAACATCTCTTAAAGCAGCTTGAGCTAATTGAGTTATTGCAAATCCATACTGCTCAACTTTTAAAATCGCTTTTTCAGGATCTGTGATCTTGAAGAATAACACACCGTCAATACTGCAAGGCACATTATCTTCAGTCATAACCTCCTGCGACAAAATATTGATTGTTATTATGCGAATATCAACAATTTGCAATGTTTCAACAAAAGGAATAATCCAACGAAATCCGGGCTTTAAAGTTTTGATATATTTTCCGAAGCGAAATTTTATGCCTCTTTTATATTCAAAAATAATTCTTATTCCAAATGCAAACATGGCAAAAAGGAATATTCCAAAAATAATAGACAGGTTCATGATTTTTATATTTAAGTTATTAATTCGATTTTTTACATTGAAAGGAATACACTCAAATATACGATTTTTTTATAATTATTAAGCTATTTCTCAATATTATTTATTAGTGAAACATAATTTCATATAATTATTACAATAAATTCAGGTTATTGCGAATGTTTCAGCTTGTTAAAACTAAAACGCAAAGCATTGGTTTCGCAATTATCAACACAATGTCCGCATAAAAAACACTCTTTCGTAACAATTAAGTTTAAAACTCATTGAATTTTGATTATATTTACATAAAAATTGATATTATGCATATAACCGTAGTAAGAAAAGACCTGAAATTTGTACCGGATACATCAAGAGTTATTGCACGTTTCATGTATACCGGAGATAAACGCAGCAAACGTATGATTCGAGACGTTTTATCCATGTCGGAAGATGAAGTAAAAGCTTCATTAAATCAAGTATTAAGAGGATATTCTAAAAGGCACAGAAATATTTCAAAGATATTTGAAACTCATTTCAATAAACTGAATAATTTATTTGAACAATTGGAGGACATAAATACTGAAGATTTTGACTTAAACAGAAAAGTATTGTTAGGATCATATTTTACTATGGAGTACTCTATTGAATCAGCGGCATTATTTAATCCGGCAATGATGGATCATCCGGATCAAACAGAACTGGGTCCCGAAGAAAAACGTGTAGTAATCAGTTTCAGAGGTACAGGAGAGGGTCATATATCTTCTATTATTTTTCGTTGCGGTGTCTTGGATAAAGAAAATAATTTGGTATTAGAACCGGTGGGGAATATGTTGGCTGAAGCTGAGCGAATTAAAAGGTTTGTTTATGATAAGAATAAATTTATAAAAAAATTAGATGACCTTCAATTTTTTGCCAATAAAGTTTCCCCGAGTTTTGTATTAGAACGATTAGGTGATACTTTTACATACGGAGAATTAAAAAGAAGCATAGATGAAATAAGAAAGTCTTTTAAGATTTCATTGAAAAAAGAAATGGTATTGAATCAAATGATGTGGTTGGCATCATCACATTACGAAATAGAGTTTTCAATGGATTCTGCTATTTCTGAAAGAGTTATATTTCCAATCGCAGAAAGTGAGAAAAAAGGTATTGAAGATGCACGTTTTGTAAAGTTTACCGGTGATGACGGTGAAATTACTTATTATGCCACATATACGGCTTATGACGGAAGAGCAATTATGCCAAAATTAATGGAGACTAAAGATTTTTATCATTTTAAAGTATTACCTCTACACGGGGAGATTGCCCAAAACAAAGGAATGGCTCTATTCCCGAGGAAAATCAACGGTAAATATGCAATGTTATGCAGAATAGACGGTGTAAATAATTATATATCATTTTCAGATGACATAACAATTTGGAGAGAAGCGAAGCTTTTGCAAAGACCCAAATTTGCATGGGAAACAATTCAATTGGGTAACTGCGGTTCTCCTATGGAAACAAAAGACGGATGGTTAACAATTATGCATTCTGTCGGTCCGGTTAGAGAATATGTTTTAAGCGCATCATTATTTGATCTTAAAAACCCTGAAAAAGAAATCGGAAGATTAAAAACTCCGTTAATTATTCCTAATGAAGAAGAGCGAGAAGGCTATGTCCCGAATGTTGTCTATTCATGCGGTTCAATTATTCATAACGGAGATGTTGTTATTCCGTATGCCATGTCGGATTGGGCTTCGACATATGCAACAGTGAATTTGGAAGAGTTGTTGACTGAATTAAAGAACTCAAAGTAGAAATTAAATTTATGTTTAATGAATATTCGTATACTTCCTCAATGATTTTCTTCACACTCTTTAGGGGGACGGGGTAATTGAAGAAAATCAATCATTAAAGCGGAGGAGTATGCAGATATTTATTAATTTTATTATTTAACCGGATTATTCAAATTTTTTAATATGACATATCGAATAATCTTTCATCATCTTCATCTTCATTTGATTTTAGGGCAATAAACTCGAACTCTACATCAACAATTGTTTCAAAATCCTTTCCCGCTTCCTTTAAAATTTCATCATCCTCTTTATAAAACCAACGAATGATAACATCCTTGCCTGATTCTGAAAGGCTTTCCATTTTATTCATAATTTGCAAAAAAATCATTGCAGAAGGTGTGTTGAAATAACTTAAATTAAATTCCAGTACTGTTTTTTCCTTTGGATTTTTCAAATAGCTGTCAATCCATTCAAGTGCAGGGGAATAATACTTATTAGCATCAACCGGACATGATTTTCCGTAAAATTTTAACTTGCCGGACTCAAAGTCTAATAATATTCCGGGAATAATATTTTCAGGTTTGAGGAATAGTTTTTTCATTTCTCTTTAACATTAATTTTCTGTAATTTATTGTAATCTTAAAAATCAAATTGCAAATTTAAGATAATATCAATGAATAAACCTTTAAATAACCTTCAATCATTTTTTCTTTTGAGAAATTTGACAATGCCCAAGTTCTACAATTTTTTCGATTGATTGAAGAAATCTTACTAATTGCTTGGCTTGCTTCTTCAATTGTATTTACCAAAAAACCGGTTTCATCAGTTTTTATCAATTCAGGCATAGAGCCTCTGTTAAAGGCAATTACAGGGGTTCCGCAAAGCATAGCTTCTGCAACGCTTAATCCGAAAGGCTCTTCAAAACTAATCGGATGCAATAAAGCAAATGCTTCTCCTAACAGCTTGTCTCTTTGCAAAGGTCCGGAATTACCGACAAAAATAATGTCTTTATCATTAATGTATGGTTTAACTTTAGCATCAAAATACGCTTGGTCTTGAATTAAGCCCGAGATTATGAGTTTTCTTCCGGATGCTTTTGCAATTTGTATAGATTCATAAGTTCCTTTTTCGGGATGTATTCTTCCGAAAAATAAAAGATAATCTTTAGGATGAGGATTAAAAGTAAAATATTTGACATCAATACCGTTATAAACAGTTGCAATATAATCAAGTTCGGGGCTTCTGTCTGAATTACTTATTGAAACATAATGATTTGTATCGTTATATTTCTTATAAACCGGTATAATTTTCGGTGATGAAAAACCGTGAATAGTTGTTACTATAGGTGTTTTAATCAAATTTGAATATGTAAGCGGAAGAAAATCGTAATTATTATGAATTATATCAAATTTGTGTGCTTGTTCCGTTAAGTTGCTGATATGCAGGCACTCCCAAACCTTCGGGTCTAATTCTGTGTCTTCTGCATAAGGTTTTTCGCAGATGTATTCGAGTTTTCCTTTTGTTGATGAATCTCCGGTTGCAAATAATGTAACATCAATTCCTTTTTCAATCAATCCTTCTGCAATATTTGAAGCAACTTGCTCCCAAGGTCCGTATTTTTTTGGAGGCGTACTCCATGCTATGGGTGAGAGAATTGCAACTTTCATGATTAATGATAAAATATTTGTTATATATTTGAGTGTAGTTCGAAAAGGTGCAAAGCAACTAATTTTGCAAACAACCCGGAATATAACAATTTTATAATCTGTCAATTAACAACGTTGCTATGCACCTGATTTTACAAGATTAATTTTTTTGTTCCGACCTCATATTTAAAACATAAAGTTTAGATAACATATATAACTTATTGCTATAAAGGCTCTCTGCTGTTATTCAAACAATGATCAACTAATTCTTCAAGATTTGCTGTTCCTACGCACATAACTTTATCTGCACCGCCCCAATAGATTTTTACACTGCCGTCTTCTTCAGGAACAGCTGCACAAGAGAAAACAACATTGTGAACATAACCGGTTATTTCATAAACTTCCTCAGGTTGAAGTATCCATTCATCGCCGACAGCAATTATTTTTGAAGGGTCTTTGAGATCATGCAAAGCCACACCTAATCTGTAAACACTTCCGTCCATTGTAGGGAATACTCCATGGTAAATGTTTAACCAACCCCTGTCAGTTTTAATTGGAGGAGCCCCTGGTCCGATCTTCATCTCATCCCAGTGATACTGCATAGGTTTCATTATTAATTTTGATTCTCCCCAGTATATTAAATCCGGTGAATATGAGATCCAAACAGACCAAGGTGAAATTTCTGAATGTGGTCGATCTAATCTGGCATATAGTCCGTTAAACTTTTCAGGAAAGATAACAACATTGCGATAATCTGCTTCAGTTATCAATGAAAATCTTTCTACAGATTTAAAATCCTTTGTTTTTGCAAGTCCGATTCGCACACCATGTCTTGAATAGGCACTGTATGTGATGAGATACTCTCCGTCTGTGAAAATGATTCTGGGATCTTCTACTCCGTATTCTTCATATTCGGCAAATTCACCGTTGGTTGCCGGAATCATAAAGGGTTTGTCTTTCACCTTGAAATTATAGCCGTCATCACTTTCAGCTAAGCCTAAAATACTTCTTCCGTTAAGTTTGTGAGACCTGAAAAGCATCATATACTTGCCGTTATGCTTTACTACTCCTGCGTTATGGACGGTTGCAACCGGATACGGAACATCATCTTTCGTTAAAATCGGATTGTTTTTATATCGTTTTATTATCATAATTGTTTTTTAGGGAGCCACTATTCCGTTTCATGAAAATCTTCAAAAGCCTGTAATATTGTTAAATGTGATATCATATAAGCTAAGGTGCTTTCAGCTCCTTGATTTCTGTTAATACCGTAACTTTCCAGACCGTCACAACACCCGTTTGTTTCAAAATCATAAAGAATCATCCTCATATCATTTTCTCCCAAAAACCACATAAATGAAGTATAAAGATTATTAAGATACTTTTTTTCTTTAGTTAAATTATAGGCCTTATGAAACATTAAAACCATTGCCAAAGCATCAACAGGTTGTTGAGCAAATAAAGAACGTTCACCGTCTTTTACAAACCACTTTTCATTACCAATAATTGACAGATAGCCTTCTTTTAATGTTATTTCAGATAAAAAGTCAAGACTCTCAAATGCAACTTTTTTTATTCTTTTTTCTTTCAGAATTTTGAACGCATGCAATAAAGCCAGAGGCAATATGGCATTATCATATGCTAATAACGATTCAAACCATTTCCAATTATCGGTTTTATTATTTTCGTAGTGGTTAATTAACTTATTTGTTAAACTTAATAATATTTTAATCATTCCCTCATCTGCTGGTGTTCCGTACAGATAAAGACTAATACCTATAATTGTATAAGCAATACTTCTGATAGATTTTAATTCCTCAAAGTTGGGTAATGCTTTAAAAAATATCTCTCTTCCGCTTTGAAAATATGCGTCATTGGGAGCATTTCCCAAAAGATATCCCAATGCCCAAATTGTTCTTGCGAATGAATCTTCTGAACCTGTTTCATCTAAATAATCTCTTTTGAAACTTAAGAAATTTCTAAATGTTCCGTCTGTATTTTGCATATAATGGATATAGCTTAAATAGACCGGGCATAATTTAAGTGCATCAGCATTCTTCTTTTGCTTATATGCCATTAATGACATAAGTAAGGCTCGTGCATTATCATCCAAACAATAACCGTATTTTAAGTTGGGTATTCCGAATTTTGCATGTTGAATAATGCCGGTATCATCTGTAAGGCGTTTAATATGAAGCAATGAGAGCGGAGGCAAAATAAGAGGATCAAGAACTGTTTCTTTTTTCTTTATTTGTTTCGGCTTTTCTTTAATAAGTTTTTCACTTAACTCTACATATTTCTTTCCGGTTTTAGTCCAAGTTGTTTTTCTGCCGTATTCAAAAGCATTGCTTCTTAATTTTTTTAATTCTTCAGGATTGTCAAGAAGATTTAAAATAATTGAAGATAGTGCATTATGATCATTAAATTTAAAGAGTTTTCCTCTTTCGTCAGCCAAAAGTTCTTCTGCATGCCAATATGGTGTTGATATAACAGCAGAACCTACACCAACAGCATAAGATAATGTTCCGCTGGTAATTTGTGCTTCGTTTAGATAAGGAGTAATATAAATATCAGAAGCAGACAGATACTTAAATAATTCATTTTGGTTTAAAAACTCATTAAGAAATAAAACATGATTTTCCAGATTAAGTTTTTTTACAAGTTTCATAAGATATATACGGTATTCTTCTCCGGAATGTCTGATCACATTCGGATGGGTTTTTCCTAATATAATATATATAACATTTTTATGCTTTTCAACAACCTTAGGTAATGCTTTAATTGCAGTCTCAATTCCTTTGTTTCTGCCGATAAAACCAAAAGTCAGCAATACTTTTTTCCTTTCGAGTTTATATTCTTTTTTTGATTGTTTTTGATCGAAAAGTATATCCGGAACACCGTGTTCGATATATTCGATTTTATCTTTCGGGACCTTGTAAATTTTTGTCAAGAAACCAATGGCTTTTAAGCTCATTACCACAACTTTACCACTCATTTTACAGATTTCTTGCAAAACAGCTTTTTCATTATATGAAGGTTTTTTAAGGACTGTATGTAAAGTTACTACCAAAGGAATATTCAGTCTGTGAAGTAAAGGTAAAATATATACACCGTTTTGACCGCCGAAAATACCGAATTCATGTTCAAGAATGCAAATATCGGCTCCGCTTATATTAATGAATTTTGCCGCTTCTAAATAGTCACGCTGAAATTCTTGCCGTATCATTAATTTAACCTCTTCAGGATATATTGAGCACTCTTCATTATCGCTCATTGCTACAAGAAACCCTTCATTAGTATCTTCTTTCAAAGAATTATTCAGCATTGAGATTCTTAAATTTTTCGTAAAAGTTCCGATACCGCATTCACGCGGCGGATATGTTCCTATATATGCAAATTTCATTAATGTAGATGTTTTTTAGTTAAATTCATTATTTTTATGAAAAAAAGACTTAAGGTAAATACAATTTATACTTTTTGGTATAAATATATTTAAAGTTAAGGAAAGATTAATAAAGAATATCAAATATACGATATATTTCTGAAAAAAAGAATTGTTTTTCCGGAATTTTTTTGAAGATTCGGAATTCTACAGATAAAAAAAGAGAGCCAATGCTCCCTTTTTTTATAAGTTATCTGTTTAAAACAAATTGTTATTTTACAATAACTCTTTGTACAACTGTTGTTTTATCGTTCCTGAAACGTAAGAAATAAACTCCTGCAGTATTAATTTCAATAATTGAACTTCCTGTAAGAATCTGTGTGTTAATAACTTTTCCTGTAATATCGAAAATTTCAAGATCAAAGTTATTTTCAACAATTATGTTAAATACCCCGTTTGAAGGATTCGGATAAATACTGATTCCGGCTGCTGTAAGATCTTTAACAGAAATAGTTTCTGTCATATGAACTGTTACAGTTTGACCTGCATCAGTAGTAACAGTATATGTGTCAATATAGTCATTAAAATCGTCAGCTGTTACTGTATAAGAATAAGTACCTTCTTCAAGGTCAATTGCTACTTCTCCTGCAGTAGTTGTATAAGTTCCGCCTCCTATTGCAATTTCAGCACCATCAATCGGGACTGTTCCGTCATCAACGGTGAAAGTTACGGTATAAGTTGGTATTTTATTTAGAGTAACATCAATATAAACATCTTGGTCTGTAACAGTTGCTTCACCTGTTTCAGTTTCATAAGCTGTTTTTGAAACTGTC
>JAUVIG010000592.1 GCA_030592825.1 Chlorobiota bacterium
GGTGAAAGACGGAGTGATACGCAAGATGATAAATAAATGGCTAAAAGCAGGTATTATCGAAAACGGACAACTAAGTTCAGACCTCAGTAATTTTAGCTTTTTCAAGTTTTTAAATTGCAAATCAAATATTTAAATGAAGCCGAATTTTTCTCTTTGATCCATCAGGGATTTCCGGCTTCATTTCATTTATTTCTTCTAAAACTTGGCTTATAATTTTCTTTGTTCCGGGTTGATATTCCATTTGTGGAGTCAACAAAATTTTCAATCCTGTTTCTTCCGGTACTATGGTTCCTGCCGAACGTGTCAAATGTCTGAATAAAACATGATCATCTCTGTAATTATCATATTTATCTTTCATTGATTGAAATGAAAGATAAAATATATTTCGTGCCAATATTTTAATCGCATCTAAAAAATCTTTTGTATTTGTCTGAAGTTTTTTATAATCTTGATCAATAAGTTCTCCAATTCTTGATACTTGTTTTACTGTATTTTTCCTTTCTTGTTCAAGTTGGGTTAACGATGCGTTTAATTCACTCACACTTTTCCGTATTTTCTCTTTACGTTTTTGTTCTTTGGGTGATATTTTTTTTTCGGAGTTCTTATGTTTTTCTGTAAACTTAAATTCTCTCAGAAGTGCAGTTTTTAGTTTCGCCCGAATTTTTTGTATCTCTTTTGTCAAAAATTTGTGTTTGCTGCAAGTATAAACTTTATCCTCAATTGTATCTCTCAAAGCTTTATAATCAGTAAAAGCATAGCTTGTTATTTGGTTTATTCCAAAATGTTTAATCATATATTTAAAATCATTTTCCTGCACCCACCTGCATAACATTAATTCAATAATTTCATCAGCCGACCTGTTTTTATCATCCGTAAGAATAGAAACTTCAATGAGTACATTCCAATTTTTATCAAAAATACGTACAATTATTTGTTTCATTTTTGGATTTTTATCCCATATTTTTTCTTGATAATGATAATAAACAAGTCTTATATCATTTTTGTTATTTCTTTTCTTTACAACAGCACCGGTACCATATGTAGCATTTGTATCCCACTTGTTTTTATCATAGCCCTTTTCCCATGTAATAATATGTGTACGGGGGTCTTCAATAATATTATTAAAAACTTCTAACGAATAAATTCCTCTGTCAATGATATATGTTAAAACACTTTTCTTATCGAAATTTAATAATGTTCTAAAATCATTTATGTTAGACGAAAATCTTTCTCGCAGGTCATAAAAATTATTATTCGTATTAAAGTAAACCGGATGTCCGGAAGTAGTATGAATATAATCCATATTTATACCTTTGTCTGCCAATCTTACTGAAGGACACCAAGTTGATAATATTTTAAGATGTCCTGTATAATGTTTTGTATGAGGATCATAATAAAAATCCTGTTGCCGGTTTACTTTTAACAGCTCTGCATTAAATTGTAAAACATGTTCTGTATTTGATTTTGTTGCAGCATCTTTTAAAGTAATACGCTGTAAACGAAGTGTTTTGTATGTCTTACCGATTATTTGATTCATGGAAGAATAATTCAGTTCTTTTGTTTGTTCAATGTTTTGGCATCCTAACAGAACTGCTACTAAAAACTGACGTATATAATGAAGTCCGTTGTCAAATAATTTGTTAAAAAACGGTGCAAATACAAGTACTCCGAGATGGAAACAAAATGTAGCCGGCTCGTTTTCTTTAAAAGATATATTGCGATTATCTATCGTATCTGACTTATTATCTGATATATTATTGTCAAAATCGCTGTTAATTATTGAATTATTGCACTCGCAATCAGATTGCTTGTCGATGGTATTATCAGAAATTGTAAGAGGAGTGTTTATCTCAGAAAGCTTTTGTATATGCTTTTTTTTTCTTCTTCGGAAAGACTTTGTTTTTGTTGCCAAGATTTTTTCAGCTTTGACAATAAAGGCCTGATACATTCAGAACTTAAGCTAATATTAAATACATCTTTTATGTCCGAGCGTATTTCTTTACTGTAACTGTATTTGTTCCTTTTATAAACATGCCCGAAACTGTGTGTTATGAAGGCAACAATTTCAGGTGTGAGTTTTTTATTTCCCCCGCCTTGACCGGAAAAAGCAAAATATATTCTTTGTTCATCGCCGCTTTTTAAAGCATCGCCCCAGTGTTTATATGTCGGATAGGAAAAACCGAAATATTCAATCAAGGTTTTTACTTTAACGCCTGAATTATATAACCTTGCAAGTAGTAATTTTAGTTCGGGATTATTTTTATTATTTTCTACTACTTCATACAGGCCTATGCCAAAATAAACATGAATTGTATTATTTTTTGTATCCTTGTAGAGTGTAAAATTGTTATCCTTATCAGCACCTAAAATAAGTTGTAAACCGTCAGGCATAATGGAATTTTTTGTTAGAAACAGATACACAAAATTAAAAATTTAATTTTGTGAATGATTTTTTTATTTATTAAAATTACTGAGGTCTGA
>JAUVIG010000613.1 GCA_030592825.1 Chlorobiota bacterium
ACATATTCATTGCTTCCTATCGTAAATGCATTTACAAAAGCGGCAGGAGTTATTGTTGAAACCAAAGATATTTCTCTTGCCGGCAGAATAATTGCAAACTTTCCCGATAACTTAACAGAAGATCAAATAATACCGGACTATTTAACAGAATTAGGTGAATTAACACAAAAACCTGAAGCAAATATCATTAAACTTCCTAATATCAGTGCTTCCGTTCCTCAATTACAAGCTGCAATTAAAGAACTACAAGAAAAGGGTTATGATCTTCCTGATTATCCGGAAGAACCAAAAAATGAAGAAGAAAAGAAGCTCAAAGCAAGATTTGCAAAAGTTCTCGGCAGTGCTGTTAATCCAATTTTAAGAGAAGGTAATTCTGACCGCAGAGCTGCAGTTTCAGTTAAGGAATATGCAAAAAAGAATCCTCATAAAATGATGAGAGAATGGCCGAAGGTTTCTAAAACGCATGTTGCTCACATGGACAGCGGAGATTTTTACGGTAATGAAAAATCTGTATTAACAGAAAAAACTTTGGATTTCAAAATTGAATTAACAGATAATAACGGAAATACAATTGTCCTGAAAGATAATCTGACAGCATATAAAGATGAAATTCTCGACGGAACTTTTATCAGTAAAAATGCTTTAAGAAAATTTTACGAAGAACAAACTGAAGATGCAAAAAATAAAAGTGTATTATTATCATTGCACCTTAAAGCAACTATGATGAAAATATCAGATCCTATTCTGTTTGGGCATGCTGTTTCTGTTTATTATAAAGACGTATTTAAAAAACATGCCGATGTTATTGAAGATTTGGGAGTTAACGTAAATAACGGATTAGATGATTTATACTTAAAAATTCAGAAATTACCTGAAGATAAAAGAGTTGAAATTGAAAAAGATATTAATGAAGTATATAAAATCCAAGCTAAATTAGCAATGGTTGATTCCGATAAAGGGATAACTAATTTGCATGTTCCGAATAATGTAATCGTTGATGCATCTATGCCTGTTGTTATTCGTGACGGCGGAAAAATGTGGGGACCGGACGGTGAACTTCACGACACAAAAGCTATGATACCTGACAGATGTTATGCAACAATGTATCAAGAAGTAATTGAGAATTGTCAAAAACACAGAGCTTTTAATCCCGCAACAATGGGTGCGGTTTCTAATGTCGGATTAATGGCTCAAAAAGCTGAAGAATACGGCTCTCACCCTACAACCTTTGAAATACAGGCAAACGGAACTGTTCATGTTGTTGATACTTCCGGAAATATATTAATGGAGCATAATGTTGAAGAAGGTGATATATGGAGAATGTCAAGAGTTAAAGATATCCCGATTCAAGATTGGGTAAAACTTGCCGTAAACAGAGCAAAAGCAACCGAAACTCCTGCTGTTTTTTGGCTTGATAAAAACAGAGCACATGATACACAAATTATAAAAAAAGTAAATAAATATTTGCAAAATTTTGACACTTCAAATTTGGAAATTCTTATTATGGAACCTGTTGAAGCAATGAAATATACATTGAAAAGAACAAGAGAAGGAAAAGATACAATTTCTGTAACCGGAAATGTTTTAAGAGATTATTTAACAGACTTGTTTCCTATTCTTGAACTCGGAACCAGTGCAAAAATGTTGTCAATTGTTCCTCTGCTTGCCGGTGGCGGTCTGTTTGAAACCGGAGCAGGCGGATCAGCACCGAAACATGTTCAACAATTTATTAAGGAAGGCCATTTAAGATGGGATTCACTCGGTGAGTTTTTGGCTCTTACAGTTTCATTAGAACATCTTGCTGATAAATTTGAAAATGAAAAAGCTCAATTATTAGCAAATACTTTAGACAAAGCTGTAGGAAAATATCTTGAAAACGGAAAATCCCCGTCTCGTATAGCCGGTGAACTTGACAACAGAGGCACACACTACTTTCTTGCACAATATTGGGCTGAAGCATTAGCAGAGCAAAATTCAGACAGTAAACTGAAAGATAAATTCTCAAATATTGTTAAGCAATTAAAAGAGAAGGAAAAAGTTATACTTGAAGAAATTGCAAATGCAGAAGGTAAAGCTACAGATATAGGGGGTTATTATTTGCCGGATACCGGAAAAATGTCCAAAGCCATGAGGCCAAGTACAACTCTGAATTTAATTATTGATTCAATATAAATTTAAATTCCTTTTTTTCAGAAATATTAAGGTAACCTCTATTAATTAATTTCTTTCAAGAAACAAATATAATGAATAAGATGCGAGGCACAAATTTTATGTAATAGCCGTAGCTGTTTCAAAAAATTTTAACGAAGTCA
>JAUVIG010000380.1 GCA_030592825.1 Chlorobiota bacterium
AAAAAAAATTGAAACTCAAGGTTGGGTTAATAATAAAAGAAGCGGTAAAGGATTAGAATTCATTATTTTGAGAGACTGCAGCTGATATGCTCAATGCATTGTTAACAGCGATGATGTTAGTGAAGATGTTTTTAATATTGCAAAAGGTTTATCTCAAGAGACTTCCCTTCAATTATCCGGCAATATCATCAAAGATGAAAAGCAAATAGGCGGTTATGAGTTACAAGTTGTTGATATTAAGGTTATTGGTGAATCTGTTGATTATCCAATCACAAATAAAGAACACGGTGTTGAATTTTTGATGGATAACAGACATTTATGGCTTCGATCAAAAAGGCAATGGGCAATTTTAAAAGTCAGGAACAGGATTATTTTTGCAATTAATAATTTCTTTCAAAAAGAAGGATTTGTTCAAACTGACTCTCCTATTTTCACGGGAAATGCTGCCGAAGGTTCAACAACTTTATTCTCATCAAAATTTTATGATCAGGATGCCTATTTGGCACAAACCGGGCAACTTTACGGTGAAGCTATGGCAATGGCAATGGGAAAGATATATACATTCGGACCTACTTTCAGAGCAGAGAAATCTAAAACAAGAAGACATCTGTCTGAATTTTGGATGATAGAGCCTGAAATGGCTTTCTATAACAATGAAATGAACATGGATTTGATTGAAAGTTTTTTAAAATATATAATTGCAGATGTACTTGAATATTGCAAAGATGAACTTAAAATTTTAGAAAGGGATACAACGGTTTTTGAAACTATTAAAACTAAAAACTTTGCCAGATTAACCTATGATGAAGCTGCAGATATCATAACCGGAAAGAAAAAAATCAACGGGAAGACAACTATCGACATTCTTGAAAATGAATTAGCTGAAGTAAAACAAAAAATTGAAGAAAATAAAAAAGGTATTGAAGAACGTGAGAAAGAAATAGCATCAGGTGTAAAAAAAGGAAAACGAAACTTCTTACAAAGCAAGATTGACCAACTTAAAAATGAAATAAGTGAGCTTAATAAGAAAGAAAAAAACATACCTCAATGGATAGAGTCTGCAAAGAATTTTAAATACGGAAATGATTTCGGCGGATCAGATGAAACAGCTATTACAAGAATGTTTGATGTACCTGTAATGGTCTATAATTGGCCGCATAAGATCAAAGCATTCTATATGAAAAGAGATAAGGACAGTCCTGAACTTGCAAAAGGTGTTGATGTTCTTGCTCCCGAAGGCTATGGTGAAATTGTCGGCGGCGGAGAAAGAGAAACTGATCTGAATTTATTAATAGAAAAAATCCGGGAACACAATTTACCTATGTCTGCTTTTGAATGGTATTTAGATTTAAGAAAATACGGTTCAGTACCACATGCCGGATTTGGTCTCGGACTTGAAAGGACAGTTGCTTGGATATGCGGAACGCAACATATCAGAGAAACCATACCGTTTCCGAGATTATACGGCAGGTTGCATCCGTAAAGGCTGAATTAGCTTTGCTGTTTGCTGATGCTCCGGAAAAAGAAGATATAAATATCCGATACGTAATTATAAATTTGAAGAAAGATTCAAGTGGATAATACCCGCAAATTTGATCTATCTTTTAACAATTCCGTACAAAACAATATTTAATATATTTTCAACTTTTGCTTCCAATTGCGGATCTTCCGGATTAAGCAATAATGTAGATTCAATACCTCTCATTGCATTAACTATCCCGACTGCGGCATGTCTGATGTTATATACTTCAAAGTAAGCTTTATTTTCACCGTCTTCCAGTATGCTTCTGAAAATACTGAATTCTTCTCTGTCGTACAAGTCTTTCAGCTTTTTAACAAACTTAATATGTTTTAGGTAGGGATCATTAATAGCTCTGTGAAAATTTGATAAAATTCTGTCGGTTTGTAGTCTTATCATAATATAACTTTTTAACTTCTCAAGAGGATTATCTGCATTAGAAATAGAATCCAGAACTTTATTTCTGTATATTATTGCTTCTGATAAAATTACATTTTTAAAAATTGCTTTTTTACTTTCAAAATAATAGTAAATAGAACTTTTTCCTTTTCCTGCAGCTTTTGCTATATCATTCATCGTTGTTTTTTTATAACCGAATTTTTTAAATACATCACGAGCTACGGAAACAATGTGATCTCTTTTTACCCTGTGCTTTTTAGAAATAATCATATTCTTTAAATTATCAGACTATTTTAACATTTTCGTCGAAAGGTACAATTATTTTTTATAAAATAAAAAACCCTCTTTTTCAAGAGGGCAAAGTTTATTGATTTGTTTTTTATACTGTATTTAATTTTAAAATCGTATGAATGAGTCCACTCCGAAAAGTAATATTTTACAAAAAAAGGGGCATAGCAACTTTTTTAATTGGGTGATAATAAGCCTGCTGTGTTTTTGAATTCTTGCAGAATTAGTTGCTTTGCACCTTTTCGGAGTAGTTTCATGAATTTATATTTCAATACCTATGATTAATATATCATCTACTTGTTTATAAACTCTTCCTGTGTTATCTTTATAAGCCATCCATTCATCAAGGTATTTCACTAAGGCTTCTTTTTGTTCATCAGGTGATTTTTTATGATTTTCCAAAAGAAGACTTTTAAATTTCGCTGATTTTATTTTGTCATCAGTAGGACCGCCGAATTGATCAACATATCCGTCGGAGAATATATATATGTAATCACCTTTCTGAATATCAACAATATTATTTGCAAATGATTCTTTTTCTCTCAGATAGATACCTATCGGCATTCTGTCGGCTTTAACTTTTTCAATTTCACCTGCTCTTAACAAATAAAGAGGATTATAGGCTCCTGCAAACTGAAGTTTCATTTCATCCATATCAATAATACAAATAGCTACGTCCATACCGTCTTTGGCTTCATTTTCTTTACCTGTTTGCCTTAATGATCTTTTTACATTTTCTCTTAATCGATTTAAAATAATATTTGCTTGTAATATCTCTTCTTTGTTAACAATTTCATTTAAAAATGATATTCCTAACATACTCATAAATGCACCCGGAACACCATGACCGGTACAATCTGCAGCAACAATTACTGTTTTGTTTTCTCTTTGAGTTGCCCAATAGAAATCACCACTTACAATATCTCTCGGTTTAAATAAAACAAAATGATCACCGAGAATGTTCTGCAAATATTCATCAGGCGGAAGAACTGCTTCTTGAATTCTGCTTGCATAATGGATGCTGTCCATTATGTTCTTTTGTTGTCTTTCAATTTTGTCTTTCGATTTTTCAACCTCTTCTTTTTGAACTTGAATTTCGTCTCTTTGGGCTGTTATTTCTTCGTTTTGCATTCTTATTTCCGCTGTTCTTTCTTTTACTGTTTGTTCAAGTTTTTCGTTTTCTCTTTTTAATTTTTTTGTGTATAGTTTAATAATTACTAAAATCATAAAAATTCCTACAATTACAAAAATTATATAAGCCCAATAAGTTCTGTACCATGGCGGTAAAATTGTAAAACTGTATCGAGCAACCGTGCTTTCAGTATTATATATATTTATTGCTTTTACTTCAAAAGTATATTCGCCTTCAAATAAATTAGTATATCTTGTATCACTCTTTTTTTTCCATTTTGACCATTTTTCTGTTTCACCCAACAATCTGTAACTGTATTTAATTTCTTCTTCTTTTTCAAAAAAGGGAGCTGCCCATTCAAAAATTATTTTATTTTTTTTATACTTTAAAACAGGTACTTTTTCATTTTGCTGCATTAAACTGATGCTTGTTATATTATCTTCAACCGAATAATTGTTTCCGGCAAATAATAATGAATCTCCGGGAGTTGTAACTTTTGAAATTAGTGTATTAAATTTAACTGAATAGTCTTTATCAACAGATTTATCAAATTTAAACAAGCCTTTTTCGTTACCAACCCAAACATAATTTCCGTCGGGATATATTATATATGTTGTTTTTCTGGGCAAAATTTTTGAAAAGACACTGTCTTTCTCAAAATTATCTTTACCAAGAAACCTGATTAATTCATGATTTGCATTGTCTGTATTTGTTTCATAAACAGACATCCAATAACTATTTTCATCTTCAAAAAATTTATAAACACCCTTTTTATTATCGGTATATATTTTTCCGAAATCATATAAGGGTACTGCGGTTGTAACTTCAAAATTAACAGTATATAACCCG
>JAUVIG010000184.1 GCA_030592825.1 Chlorobiota bacterium
GTCACAATATTCCATTATCATTTTTTTTTAATTTACATAATAAATTATGGTGCTGTTTTTACAGAAATAATTTATGATGTAAATTAAAAAAAAATGATAATGGAATATTGTGACAATTAAAAATGCAACTAAAAAAAGCACCAAGTTTTAACTTGGTGTATAGATTAAAACATATAACCAAAATAGTCATCTTTCAGATGACTTTCAAAAACAACAAAAATGAATAAAAAAATTTTAATAATAGTAATAACTCTCACAGCATCATTATATGCAAACGCCCAAACCGACAGCACAATAAATATAAGTTTGGACGATGCAATTATTAAAGGTTTGGAATATAATTACCAAATATTAATCGGTAAAAAGGATCTGGAAATTTCAAAAAATAATAATACTTGGGGTAAAGCAGGTGTGTATCCGACAGTAACAGCAGGTGTAAGTCAATCAAACAGATTCAATAACAGCGAAAATATATTAACCGGTGAACACAGTGATGTTATTACTTCATCTGTAACACCCAATTTAAATGCTCAAATGATCTTATTTAACGGTTTTGCAATTCGATTGAATAAGAAAAACTTGGAAGCCTATGAAGAAATATCCGAAATAAGTTTGAAGATGACATTGGAAAATACTGTTACGGATTTAATAAATTCCTATTATTCTGTTCTTCTTGAAGAGGAGAAATTGAAAGTTGTTGAAAATTTAATGAAATTGTCGAAAGACAGATATGAATATTTTCTGTTAAAAAAAGAACTTGGCGTTGCGGTTACTTATGATGTTTTGCAATTAAAAAATAATTTTTTAACTGATTCTTCAAATTATTTAATGCAATTAATGAATAAAAGAACTGCTGTCAGAGAATTATCAAAAACACTCGGCGATACAGAGCTAAATGAATATATTCCGACAGATACTTTTGTAACGGTTGATTCAACTTATTCTTTGGGCGAATTGGAAAGTTTAATGTTAGAAAATAATACTGAATTACAAGCACAATATCTTAACAAAGGAGTTGTTGAAAACAGTATAAAACTTGCAAAAAGTTCCATGTATCCTTCATTATCTTTAAATGTAGGTGCAGATCATACAAACAGCATGATTATTTATATTGATGAATATGAAACTTATCCGTACAGCTACGGAGCATATGCAAATTTATCTTTGTCTTATACCATTTTTGACGGAAATAACAGAAAAAGAGACATAAGCAATGCAAAAATTGAAACTGAAAAATTCAATTTGCAAATTGAAGAATTAGAAATGGTAATGCAAAATAATTTGTTTACAATCTGGCAATTATTTGAAAACAGAAAGCAATTATTAAGAGTTGCAGAAGAAAACTTCAAAGCGGCAAAGTTGAATCTAAATATTTCAAAAGAAAAATTTGATATAGGAGCTATAAATTCGTTTAATTATCGAGATGTACAAATAGCCTATATAAATACTGCCTATTCATTATTACAAGCCAAATATAATCTGATAATAACACACACAGATTTGAAGAAAATAACAGGTAGGTTAATATCAAAATAATTGAATCGGATTTGATCTAACTGTTGTGTAGAGACAGCTTACGGCTGTCTTTTTTCGGTTTGCGACTGTCTGTCTTCATTTTACGCATATCTCTCTTCGTTTTACATTTCTCTCATCAAACAATTTCAAAAAATTATAAAAAATTTTTCTGAAAGTTTATTTTTATTTCTATATTTGAAACATAAAATTAATCAGGGATGCCGAAAACTGATCTAATATTAAGAGTAGGCAATAATAAAAAAACATATATCATGGAAGTAGTTAGAATTATACTTTGTTTAGCAATTATGGTTTTTATGATTGCCAGTGTTTGGAAAGTTTTCGTAAAAGCAGGTAAACCGGGATGGGCTGTGTTAATACCGATTTACAACTTTATAGTTTTAATTGAAATTGTTGGTAAACCGACATGGTGGGTAATTTTGCTTTTTGTAACTTTCGTAAATTATATTATTCTTATTTGGATAACTAATTTACTTTCAAAAAGCTTTGGTAAAGATGTTGGTTTTACTTTGGGTTTATTATTTTTAGGCTTTATTTTTTATCCCGTTTTAGGTTTCGGCAGTGCTGAATACCAAGGACCTTCGGCAAAAGAAGCACAACAAGCATAAATACTCTTTATGAGTAATTTTAAAGACTGAAAAGTTTAATCTTTTCGGTCTTTTTTGAACTATACTTTATTATTATATCCAACTTTGAACTGTGAGACACCTCAAAAAGTGTTTTAGTGGCATTTTCATTTGTTTAACTTCTCGAAGTAGGCTCAACTATAAATCTTTAAACTTAATTTTCTACCCGCCGGTATAAACCGGTCCCTGATTTTCACCTTGCACATCATCCTATCTAAATACGAATCATAATCGTTTACCTGTTTGTATATGAGCTTTTTTCCTTTTTTGCTCAATTTGTTCAACAGTAATTATCTTCATATTATCATATGGCGGAACCAATAAGTCAAAGTCTAACGAATAGGCAATAGCAGTATCAATAATCAACTTTAATTTTTCTTTATTTATAAGTTCGTTTCCGAAATCATTATATAAAAAACCCATTTGTCGTTTACCTTCAACAAAATAATGAAAATCTTTATTGATAAAAACTCTTCCTACTAAATAACCAAGATCTTTAACTCTGTTATATTTAAAAGAATCTGCCAAGAAGTTATAGATGTTAATAATACCCGAATAAGTTGCTGTTTTATCATTTTGAACATATGAAATTTCCCAAACCCCGTGATCTCTGTCAAATTCAAAAATATTGGAATGCATTTGAAAAACTAAAATATCACCGGCTACTTTTAACTCACATTGAAAATCACTGATTTTTCTATATTTAAACGGAGCTTCAAAGACATCATTTTTTAATTGTTCATTATAATTGATTTCCATTTCCGCCAATAACCGTTTTAAATCTTCAAAGATATTATAAGTATTAGTGAATACTTTTTGTTTAAGTATAGATTTTTGCTTAATTCTGTCTAATATTTCTTTTTCCTTATTCGGCGTCATACTTAATTTTTTAATTTTCAACAAAAATAGTGAAAATTATAATATTTCTTTATTTTTGTTGGATTATAAAAAAACAAATATTGTGTACACTCGTCCGACCACTTAAAATTGTTGCATTGCTAAATTGTTATACGATTTTTTTTGAACTTTAAACTTGCCGTTTACGGCCTTATGTATATAAAAATAAAACAATAAAACAATATATTAATAAATTAAACATATAAAAATGAAGAAACTAATATCAATTTTGTTAACTGTTGTATTTGTTGTTATTATTAATTTTAATAATAATGCATGTACAAATTTTTTAATTACAAAAGGAGCATCAGTCGATGGTTCTACTATGATCAGCTATGCTGCTGATTCGCATGTTTTATACGGAGAATTATATCATTGGCCTGCAATGGACTGGCCTGCAGGAACCATGCTTGATGTTTATGAATGGGACACAGGGAAATTATTAGGGCAAATTCCGCAAGTTGCACATACATACAACGTCATTGGAAACATGAATGAATTCCAAGTTGCAATAGGTGAAACAACATACGGAGGTTTAAAGCAACTCAGTTCACAAAAAGGTGCAATAATGGATTACGGAAGTTTAATGTATATTGCTTTGCAGAGATCAAAAACTGCAAGAGAAGCTATTAATATAATAGGAGACCTTATGGCAAAATACGGCTATTACAGTGTTGGTGAATCTTTTTCGATTTCAGATGCAAATGAAGTTTGGATCATGGACATTATTGGACATGGTGAAGGTGAAATAGGAGCTGTATGGGTTGCCGGACTAATCCCCGACGGTTATATCTGCGCCCATGCAAATCAAGCAAGAATTACGACTTTCCCGCTTGACGATCCTAAAAATTGTATTTATGCTTCAGATGTAATTTCTTTTGCCAAAGAAAAAGGTTTATATGAAGGAAAAGATAAAGACTTTAGTTTTTCTGATGTATATAATCCGGTTGATTTCGGTGGTGCAAGATTTTGTGAAATACGTGTTTGGGCTATGTTTAAAGATGTAAATGATAATATGCAACAATATTTTGAATATTGTAAAGGAAACATCACTCATAAAAAAGTGCATGTTGAAAATACACCTGTTACTAAAGAAAACTATGCATCTAACAGAATGCCTTTATGGATTAAACCAAACAGAAAGATAAGCGTTCAAGATATGTTGAATTTTATGAGAGACCACCTCGAAGGAACAGAATTGGATATGAGAAAAGATATTGGTGCAGGTCCTTTTGAAATGCCGTACAGATGGCGCCCATTAACTTGGGATGCAACTAATGAAAAAGGAGATACAGCTCATTATTGTAATGAAAGAGCCACAGCAACACAACAAACAGGATTTTCTTTTGTAACACAATCCAGAAGTTGGTTGCCGAATGAAATAGGCGGTATTTTTTGGTTTAGTGTAGATGATGCTGCAAGTTCAGTTTATACACCCGTTTATTCTTCAAGCACAAGATTACCGGAAACCTTTGCAAGAGGTAACGGTAAAATGATGGAATGGTCTGATAATTCTGCTTTTTGGATTTTTAATCAAGTTTCAAATTTTGCTTATACTAAATACAGTTATATTCATCCGGAGATTGATAAGAAACAGCAAGAGTATGAAGCAAATTTTGTAAAAAAAGTAAAAGCGATTGATGCAGGTGCAAAACAATTGTTTGAGTCTGACAAAGAACTTGCAATTGAATTTATTACAGATTTCTCGGTTAATAATGCAAATTCTTTGGTTTATGATTGGAAGAAGTTTTATCAGTATCTGTTTATGAAATATATGGACGGAAATGTAAAAAAACCTAATTCAGGACATCAAAATCCAAATTTAAAACAGCCGGGGTACGGAAAAGATTTTTATAATAAATTAGTGAAAGAAACCGGAGATAAATTTTTAATGCAGGGGGGAGGTCATTAATTAAAGCTGTCAGACAGTTTTTTAACTGTCTGACAGCTATTAGTCAGCAATAATGTTTGAAATATGATTAACTACAGAGAAAAACTCTTTCCGGAAAAATATTATCATATTTTTAATCATGCAGTAGGAAAAGAAATTTTATTTAGGAATGATGAAAATTATAACTTCTTTCTAAAAAAATATAACTTCTATATCTCATCTGTTGCGGATACATATGCATATTGCCTTTTGCCAAATCATTATCATTTTTTGATAAAATTTAAATCATATAAGGAAATCATTAGAATATCTGAAGAGGATGAAAGTACATTGTCTGACAGTTCCAAACTGTCAGAAAATTTGGAAGAACAATCAAAACTACTCTCAAATGCTTTCAAAAGTTTTTTTAGTTCATATTCAGAATCTTATAATAAAGTATACAAAAGAAAAGGCAGTTTATTTGAACCAAGATTCAGAAGAAAAATAATTAATAATAAGGAGTATTTTTTAAATGTAATGAATTATATACATATGAATCCTGTTTATCATGAGTTTGTAAATGAACCTGATGATTGGAGATATAATTCATATACCTCATTTTTTAATGAAAGTGAATCAAAACTGTTAAGAAAGAATATTCATAAATATTTCAATAATAATAAAAGTTTCGTATCTTTTCATGATCTGAAGAAATCAAAAAAGTTTGCAATTGATATGGAACTGTCATACTAATAAAAGTGTCTGACAGTTTCAAACTGTCAGACAATTTATAAAAATAAAAACGGATGTCAAAAGGAATAACAAAAAGAGCGGAAAACTATTCGCAATGGTATAACGATATAGTAATAAAAGCTGACTTGGCCGAAAATTCGGGTGTAAGAGGATGTATGGTTATTAAGCCCTATGGATTTGCCATTTGGGAAAAGATGAAAGCACAATTGGATATAATGTTCAAAGAAACAGGTCATGAAAATGCTTATTTCCCATTATTTATTCCTAAATCATATTTTGCAAAAGAAGCAAGCCATGTTGACGGCTTTGCAAAAGAATGTGCCGTTGTTACACATTACCGATTGAAAACTACAGAAAACGGTGATATTATTGTAGATGAATCTTCAAAACTTGAAGAAGAATTGATTGTAAGGCCGACTTCAGAAACTATTATTTGGAGTACCTATAAAAAATGGATTCAATCCTATCGAGATTTACCTATTTTGATTAATCAATGGGCAAATGTGGTACGTTGGGAAATGAGAACGCGTTTATTTTTAAGAACAACGGAATTCCTCTGGCAAGAAGGACACACAGCACATGAAACTTCACCGGAAGCAATAGCTGAAACCAATCAAATGTTAGATGTTTATGCTGATTTTGCAGAACAATGGATGGCAATGCCGGTTATAAAAGGTTCAAAGACAGAAAGTGAACGTTTTGCCGGAGCTTTGGATACATTAAGTATTGAAGCAATGATGCAAGACGGTAAAGCTTTGCAATCCGGAACTTCACATTTTCTGGGACAGAATTTTGCAAAAGCATTTGATGTAAAATTCACAAGTAAAGAAGGAAAAGAAGAATTTGTTTGGGCATCTTCATGGGGCGTTTCTACCAGATTAATGGGAGCTTTGGTCATGGCACATTCTGACGACAAAGGATTAGTTCTGCCTCCGAAATTAGCTCCGATTCAAGTTGTTATTGTTCCAATTTATAAAAGTGAGGAGCAATTAAAGACGATAAGCAAAAAAGTTGATGAGATAACTCAAAAGTTAAAAGATAAAGGTATTTCATTCAAATTTGATGACAGAACAACATATCGTCCCGGTCATAAATTTGCCGAATATGAATTAAAAGGTGTCCCCGTTAGGTTAGCTGTAGGAATGAGAGATATTGAAAACGGAACAATTGAACTGGCAAGAAGAGATACATTAGAAAAAAATATTTATGACATAAAGGGAATTGAAAATGTTATTGAGGATCTGATGGACGAAATTCAACAATCAATTTTCAGAAAGGCATTAAAATTCAGAGAAGAAAATACACATAAAGCGGATACATACGAAGAATTCAAAGATATTATTAAAAATAAAAGCGGATTTGTATATGCACATTGGGACGGAACGCCTGAAACAGAACAAAAAATTCAGCAAGAAACAAAAGCAACCGTCAGAAATATTCCTTTTGATTCACCGGAAGAAGAAGGTGTTTGTATGGTAACCGGTAAATCGTCTAAAAAAAGAGTTTTATTTGCAAAATCATACTAATATCTTAATGTAGCAAAGCTACCTGGCTATTGATTTAATAAAGTAATAAAATATTTAATGAAAACAATAA
>JAUVIG010000221.1 GCA_030592825.1 Chlorobiota bacterium
AATGATACAATCATTGACGGAGTATCATATAACTTTATTAAAACATACAGAAACGGAGACATAAAAATACTCGGAAACAAAAATTCAGCCAATAAAAGGGTAGGGCACCAGATAAAATATACAAGGAGAGGGAATATAAAATATGAAGGAAACTATATTAATAATCGTAGGAATGGTGTTTGGGCTTTAACGGATAAGTTCGGAAGATGCTGTTGGACAGGTACTTATTTAAACGGTTTTAAAGAAGGCGAATGGACACGCGGATCAAGAGCTACAGTTGTTTTCAAAAAAGGTATAAAAGTCAGGTTTAAAATTTCAAAATTAAAATGATCTTTTTATTCCTCTAAATTCGCGGCAGAACCACCTTCTTCAGGTTTAAACCTCGAAATCCCCGATAAATGCTTCATTTGTCTTAAACCTATTATTACCATAAAAATCAGATAAGGTATAAATAACAGCAATAATGTAGTATGTTGAGACATTAATATAAAATCATAAAATCCGTGAAGTATAATAGGAACAGCTATAGATAACACAATATATATGAACCTTTTGCTCGGATTAAATTTTGCCCAAGCGAGGAAATATCCCATTGTTATTCCGAAGATTGCGTGTGCAGGTACGGCTGTAAATGCTCTGATTAAACCTGTGCCTATTCCGCTGTTGAATACATATATTATATTTTCAACAGCTGCAAAACCGAGAGATATAAATGTGGCATAAATAATTCCGTCAAATTTTTCGTTGAAGTTCTTATTACTCCATATAAAAATTATGAATACCAAATATTTAAAAAGCTCTTCTGTAAATGCTGCTACAATAAATGAATCATATGCGGCTGTTAATAGTTTGTTTGCAGGAAAGTTAAATTTATTTTCCCAATATCCGGATAACCATGTTTCTATAAAAAAAACCGGTATTACTGTTAAAGCACCGAAAATTAAAACTTTTGCAAGTAATTTTTTCGGCTCTTTTTCGTATTTATCTCTTTTATAAAGGTATATTAAAATGAGTACAATCGGAGCAAGAGAAACAGCAAGAATTGTCATTTATTTTCAGTTTAAACTTAAGGCAACCTCTAATAATGAGACTTGTAAAAACTTAAATACTTATCAAGTATAGGCAGTTTTTTTAATTTTTCTGAATTGCTGTCTGAAATTATAAAATCGTTATAATATGATACGGGTATATCTTTATAGCTGTTTGAATTTTTTATATTGTTCAGATAATTAACTGCACTCACATCATCAGCAAATGTTTTTATTGTAATTGCTGTTTTATCCTTACCTAAATCAAAAATTTCAGTTTTAAAATTAGATTTTGGAAATGCACTTACATTATAAGTTGTCAGTATATATTTAATCTTATTTGCTAATGTATCTTTTTTGTTTACTACAATTGTGTAATAATATACTGAATCAGTTTTAAACTCATAATAATCCGGATCATATTTTCCGCTTTTTAACAGGTCAAGAACATTTTGGGCAAGTGGTGAAACTTCATCTTTAGGATAGTTCTTTACCAAAATTTTTAAAATTTCTTCCATTTTTTTTACATCTCCTAAACAACCTTTTGCCATTCCTTTTAAATACAGAAATTTAGCTTCAAGATGATTTTGTTTTGAAACATTAAATGCTTCCTCTGTTTTCTTTATTACTACCGAATATTTATTCTTTTTATATGATTCATATGCTTCGGCATATAACTTGTCAATTTTGTTTTTATTTTGTTTCAGTATATTCAGATAGTTGGGATCAGAAAGAATTTTTGCATATTTGCTGTACGGATATTTATTAAGAATATTATTTCTGTTTTTTTCTGCCAACGATTTATTTTTTGTTTTATTGAAATAAATTAAATACATATTAAAATATGCTTCAACATTTAAATTGTATTCAGGAAATCTTTTTATTAAAGTATTATATGATTCTACTGCTTCTTCATAATCTTCCATTTTTCTTTCGTAAACAACACCGGCATCGAAATAAGCTCTTGCAATTCTTTCGTCAGACAGTGTGATTAATGAATCTGTTAAAGGCAAATCTTGCAAGTAAAACTCAATTTTTTTATTATCGGTAATTCTGCCTGAATCTGATTCCTGTGTTTCATCATCTTCAAGTTCGTCTAAAATAATTCGCTTGTTTTTTCGTCGCCAATGGTCTTCTGATTTTCTTTTACCCCAAATTTTCATAAATTCAGATTTCCCGATACTTAATGCTTGGGGATTGTAAAAATACCATTTCCCTCTGGTTTGATTCGGATTATAATCACCTCTGTTAAACTGATCATGATTTCCGATATTTGTTGGGTTATTAGCAGCCCTTTCTTCTGCAATCAGGCGATCTATTATACTTTGAATATACTCATTCCTTTTTACGGAATCCATTGATGCAATTCTTTGCAGGCTGTCTTCATGTGCAATTAATTTTAAATTATCTGTTAGTTCTTTCAGATTTTTGGTTTTCTTAGCAATCATGTCATAATCAGGATATTTCGTATCAAGTACACTCATTGTACTGTCATAGTATTCACCTGCCGGCAAATAGCTCCGCCTTTCAAAATAAATATCTGCCAGAGCAAGATATGACAATGCTTTTTGATTTTGGTTTGAAACACTTGTATTAACAGATTTATGATAATAATTTAATGCTTGGTCTTCATTTCCTTCTTTATACTCAACACCTGCTAATACATAATATATTTGATCTTGAAAATCAATATTTTTATCATCTTTAAGCATTTTTGCCAGTAACTTTCTGATTTTTTCACTACCTTCAGAACTGTTAATAAATGATTTCGCCATATTAATCTTCGCACTGAATGCCATTTCATAAGGCGGATTCATTTTTATAACTTCAGCAAATAATTCAATGGCTTTATCACCTTTATTTAATTTCTGATATAATTGAGCAGTTATATATTTTAATCTTGCTCTTTTCTTCTTCTTTTTAGTTATTGAAATAAGGTAATCAAGTTTTCCGACAGCTTCTTGATATTTTTTTTGTTTTATGTATATATCGGCATAACACATGTCAATTCCGTAATTCAAATCTTCCGGGTGCGTCTTGTCATCAGTAATGAGGTTTAAATAATTATCAGCTTCGTTAAAATCATGCATCGCACTATATGACCTGGCAATCCAATACATAGCATAAAACCTAATTTCATCTTTTCTGAATTTATTAAGAATTAAATGAAGTGATCTGAATCCGCCTTGATAATCACCTTTGAAATAATGTGCTTTGCCAATCAATAAATAAGCATCATCAACCCATTTATTATATTCATTTTTACTGTAAAATTCTTTTTGTTGATCAGTAAGAGCATAAGCCCTTTTACCTTTTTTAGGCTTTTTGTGCTCAGGTTTTGTTGTTATTGAGTGCATCTTAATCATTTTTACGGATTTTATGATAGATTCATCCATATCTCCGGAAATTGCACTCATTACATCTTCCCTTTCATTCTTGAAAACAGGTAATAATTGTGTATAGTTTTCAGGTGTTTGTTCAATGGTTTTCATTCCCCTCTTAAAACTCTCAAAACCGTTGAAATATATGTTAAAATGTGCGGTTGTATTATGATAGAACCTCACAAGACCTGTGTTCTTTTTAGTTGAACACGAATTAAATACTAATAATAAAATTAGTATATACCAAAAATATAAAATTAACTTTTTCAAGATTTTTGTAATTTATTTTTAAAAAATTGTTGCATTGTTTCATTGCTGTATTTTTGTAAATCGGTTATTAACAATTCAGTAATGAAACAATTTAACTATAATTCAGTCATTTTAAATACCGATCATTAGTCAGCTTTTTTTGCCAAAGCAAAAAGAATACATTATTATTCTGCAAATTTACTTTTTTAACAATCTTTTTAAAAAAATATTGTACCTTTTATAAGAATTGTTTTTAAAATTTAATTAAAACGGATAGTCTTTTTATCTTTACAAAAATTAAATAAATTTAATATTATGAATTTATATAAGCTGATTATACTTTTAATATTCTTATTAGCTCCTAATTTTAAAGGTTTTTCGCAAATTGAAGTTCCTGCTGTTTATTCAAATATATTTGCAGATGAAAACGGGAAAGTTTACCATAAACATATGGAAAAGAAATTCTATGCAAAAGAATTTAATTCTTTTTTAACTCTTGAAAATATGCAGGGAAAGCCGACCGGAACAAAAAAAGGCATTTCATTTAATTTCGGGAATAAGGATTTTGAAGGAGAATTATATTACGGATTAATTGATTACACTGATTCAAAACATCCTACACCTGTTTGGTTTAGGAAAACGGAACCAATTAAAAACGGACTTGCCGAAATAAATATAAAAGATAATCTTTCGGGAACTTATGATATGTCCGGATGGGAATCAGCCGGATTTGGTACTTTGGGATATAGAATTACAAATAAAAAAGGGAAGTTATTATATGACGGAATAGTATCATTTAATTATTCAAATGTAGAATTTGTAGTTGCTCCGACAATTACTGAAGGTCCGTTTATTAATATATTAGCTTCTGAAGGGGCAACAATTTCATTTAAAACAAATCAGAAAATTAAAGCAAATATTACTATTAACGGCAAAGTTTTTTCTGACAAAGAAAAATGCAAATATCACGAAATAATAATTTCGGGTTTAAAACCTGCAACTTTATACAAATATAAAGTTGAATACGGTAAAATGTCTCAAGAGTACTTTTTTAAAACCGCACATAATAAAGGCGATAGAAAACCTTTTATTTTCGCTTATGCAAGTGATTCAAGAGCCGGACAGGGTGGGGGTGAACACGATTTATTCGGAGTCAATTTTTATGTGATGAGAAAAATATCGGCTTTAGCAAAATATAAAGATGTTGCTTTTATGCAATTTACAGGAGATATGGTAAACGGTTATTCACACGATAAGCGAGATATTAACCTTCAATATTCCAATTGGAAAAGAGCAATTGAACCTTATGCTCATTATTTTCCTTTTGTTGCAGCAATCGGAAACCATGAAGTAACAGGAAAATTGTTTGTTGACGAAAGTAATAATTGGAAGGGTTTTGTTGACGGTTTTCCTTTTGAAACTGAATCATCTTCAGCAGTTTTTGCCGAAAACTTTGTTAATCCGAATAACGGACCCAAAAGTGAAGACGGAGCATATTATGATCCGAATCCTAAAAAAACAGATTTTCCGCCCTATGATGAAACAGTCTTTTATTACATCTATGATAATGTTGCAGTTGTTGTTTTAAACTCAAATTATTTCTATTCTCCGTCTGTCAGCAGGAATCATACTACAAGCGGAAACTTACATGCTTATATTATGGATGTTCAATTGGAATGGTTAGACAAAACAATAAAAATGCTTGAAAAAGATAAAGATATCGACCATATCTTTGTAACTCAACATACACCGGTATTTCCAAACGGAGGGCATGTTAATGATGATATGTGGTATGGCGGAGATAATTCTTACAGACCATATGTAGCAGGAGAACCGGTAAAAAAAGGAATTATTGAAAGGCGTGATGAATACTTAAATATTTTAATTAATAAAAGTACAAAAGTTGTTGCTGTATTGACAGGAGATGAACATAATTATAACAATGTGAAAATAACTCCGGATGTAAATATATATCCTGAAAATTATAAATTTGAAAAGCTGAAAAGAAATCGAACCATTTGGCAGATTAATAACGGGGCGGCAGGTGCACCTTATTACGCTCAAGATAAGAGTACTCCTTGGACAAATGCTGTCAGCGGATTTACAACACAGCAAGCATTAGTTTTATTTTATGTAGAAGGGAAAAAAGTAATTGTAAAAGTAATGAATCCCGATACTTTGGAATTAATTGATGAGTTTATTTTGAGAGATTGATTAAGTATGTTACAGTCAAGGCTTAACTTTATAGAATAAGTAGAATATCAAATCCACAGTTTAGGTGAATTTCTAAAAATAATGAATAAAAAAGTTATAATAAAACCAAAAGGTGATGATAAGATCATAAAGCACTTGCAAGAAGTTCTTGATATTAATGAAAATCTGGCAATTCTTCTGTATCAAAAAGGAATCAAAACTTTTAATGAAGCTGAAATTTTTTTCAGACCTTCGCTTGACGATCTCTACGATCCTTTCTTGATGACTGATATGGATAAAGCTGTTGAAAGATTGGAAACAGCTTTGAACAAAAATGAAAAGATACTTATTTACGGTGATTATGATGTTGACGGAACAACTTCGGTTGCTCTTGTTTATTCATTTTTAAAAAAAATTACCGAATCAATAGCTTTTTATATACCCGACAGATATGGTGAAGGATACGGAATATCCAAAAAAGGGATTGATTATGCAGCAGATAATAATTTTTCATTGGTAATTGCGTTGGATTGCGGTATTAAGGCAAAAGATAAAATTTATTATGCAAATC
>JAUVIG010000021.1 GCA_030592825.1 Chlorobiota bacterium
ACAACATGCGGTTCAGCAACAATCCGCAAGGACAAAGGGAATTTGCCGGGTCACAAAAATTTTAAATTTGTAAATAAATAATAAGGCAAAAATTTGTGCTGTGAGCAAACCGAGAAATTATCGGAATTAACTCCGCACGTTGCTTATTCAACCGTTGGCAACAATAAGAAAAACCACAATGAAACGATTTTTAATTTTTATATTAATTACAGTAATATTTAGTTTCACTTTTTTTGGTCAAAGTGATAAGTTTAATAAAAATATTGAGTTTACAGAAGTTGTTAGACCTTATATGACAATTAGCCCGTTTATAGATAAATTATTAAAACCGGATAATCAAGATTTGCAACAAGAAATAAAGAATTTGTGGTTAAATGCCGAAAAAGGGAATATTCCGTTAATCGAAAGTGATTCCTTGGATTCTGACTATAAATATTTGACTTTGATTTATCAAGAGAACTCGAAAAACAAAGAGGTATTATTTGAAGTAAAAGGAATTTATGACGAATATCGACTCGGAGATATGAAATTACGCAGAATGCAAAATACTGATTTATATTACCGTTGTTATAAAATTCCAAATGATATTTGTTTTGCGTATCGTTATATTATAAAAGATACAATTACCGGTAAAGAGATAAAGGAAACAGATAAATTTAATTCCGATATAATACCAAGAGGGAAGATTTATAACATCAGTTATTCAGTTATAGATTTACGAAGTAATGAAATTGATTGGAACACAAAACGATATAATAATTTAAATAGTAAAATAGACACCATAAAATACACAGACAGCGTAGTTAAAAAAAACAGAAATATTTTAGTTTATCTACCTCCAAACTATGATAAAAACAGAAAAAAGCCTTATCCGGTAATCTACTTATTTGACGCTTTTTTATACTTGAATCGTGTTGAAGTTCCAAATATATTGGATAATTTAATTACCGAAAAAAAGATTGAACCGATGATAGCTGTCTTTTTTGGAACTTACCGTAAGTCAAGAAGAATAATACTTCCGTTGAATTTTGATTTTAAAAATGAATTTGTAACAAATGTAGTTCCTCTGATACGAGAAAAATATAATACAAGTTTAAATCCAAATGAAAATATTATTGGAGGGATGAGCTATGGCGGATTAGCTGCCGGTTTTATAGGTTTTTATCATTCAGATATTTTTGGAAAAGTTTTAGGTCAGTCCGGTTCATTTTGGAGAGATATAGAATTGACAGATAGTGAAGGAGATGAAATTAGGAATGATTGGTTAATCAACAAATATTTAACATCAAACAAGAAAGAATTAAAGTTTTATCTAGATTGGGGATTGCAAGAAAATTGGGTTTTAGGTAGTAATAGAAGAATGGTTAAGGTATTAAATAAAAAAGGGTATGAAGTAAAATTTATAGAATTTAACGGATGGCACGATTGGTCGAATTCGAGAAAAACTTTTGCAGATGGTTTAATGTATCTGCTTGATTAAATTACTGTTGCCAACATACAGGCATATACATTAGAGAACCTTTCACAAAATCCCCGCCCAAAAGCAACAAAACAATCCAACAATTAAACATCTAAATTCCACTTCAAAGACAAACAATTCCACAACCATACATGCCAATTCCACGATCAAGAGCATCAATTACATAAACAAAGATGTCAATTGAATAATCAAAGAAGGTAAATGAATAACCATAGATGTCAATTACACAAGCAAAGCCGGTAATTGCATAACATTAAACTGTAATTGCGGCACTCAATACTGCAATTATAGCAGCCAACACATCAATTCGGGGAGCCAACACATCAATTTGGAAGGCCAACGTATTGATTTGGAAAGGCAACACACCGATATGAAAGCTAAACGCATCAATTTATAACTTACAACACTGAAGCAATTTAACAATGCAACAACTTAAGGAATCAACAAAGAACTGTCCCCGTAACTTAAAAGTCTGAAATCATTTGTTAAAGCATATTGATAAACACTTTTCCAATCGTTTCCGATAAAAGCTGCTATTAAAAGCAATAATGTGCTTTTTGGTTGATGAAAATTAGTGATCAGCTTATTAATTGTTTTAAACTTATAACCCGGAACTATAATAATTTGAGTAGATGCATTTAAAGAATCAATTTTATTTGAAGAAAGAAAATTATAAAGAGAATTTAATGAATCTTTAACAGAAATATTATCAGGTAAATCATAGGTTTCCCATTGATTTATATGAAAATTATTTGTATTCATACCTGATTTAATTTTAACCCCCAACCAATATAAACTTTCAAGGGTTCGTACAGTAGTAGTACCTGTTGCAATTATATGCCCGATATTATTTATTAGCTTTGTTATAAAACTTAAATTTACGGAAAAATGCTCTGTATGCATTTTATGATCGCCAATTTTTTCTGATTTTACAGGTATAAAAGTACCTGCTCCCACATGTAAAGTAACATTGTCAAATTCAATTGATTTTTTCTTTAATAATTCCAAAGTTTTATCCGTAAAATGCAGCCCGGCAGTAGGGGCAGCAACAGAACCTTTGTATTTTGAATAAACGGTTTGATAATTCATCTTATCCGAATCCTCCGAATCTCTGTTTAAATAGGGTGGGATAGGAGTTTGCCCCATTTTTTCTAATATATCCCCGAAACACACATCCGGATTGTCCCATTTGAATTCAACATGTAGTGATTCTGATTTGCTTGCAACTTTTTTGGCTTCTACTTTTAATAACTCACCGGTAATCAATACTTCAGAAAAAATCGGATTATTTTTCCATTTTTTAAGATTGCCTACAATACATTTCCAAGTACACTTTTTATTTTCTTGAAAAATCATAGCATAATCCGGCGGAGATACAGGTTCCAAGCAAAAAATTTCAATCTTTGCACCTGTAGGTTTATAAAAAATTAATCGAGCTTGTATAACTTTCGTATTATTAAAAACAATAAGATCATTCTCTGAAAACATATCCGGAAGTTCATAAAATTTTCTGTGATTGATATTGCCTTTGTTAAAAACAAGCAGTTTGGAATTGTCCCTGTTTGGTAACGGATACTTTGCAATTTTTTTACCGGGAAGTTTATAACTGTAATCTTCTGTTTTTATATTCCTTATATTCATCAATTTAATAATTTTCGCAAAGATAGTATTTGACAATAGATATTAGCAATTTCCAAGAATTATAAACAAAGAAATGAGTTTTTAGGAGTGCCCTTAACTTTTAACTTTAACATTTTCCTTTGAATTTTTACCTTAATAATATGCAACCATCAGTGTTTTATAATATCATTTTACATATTATTATAATTTTAAAAAAATGTTTATGAAACACCCGTGAGAAACAAATTTCACACAACAACAGCATGACTAACAAACCATGTTAATTACTTGCATATAGTTGCAGGTGTTCCTATGTGCAGAACAAAACAAATATAACAAACAGCGAAAAGGATTCAACTTACACAATATTAATTGATTACAAAATTATAGACACATGAAAAGATTTCTTATTTTAAATATGATTATTGTTTTGTCCGTAAGTCTGTCAACGTCTTATGCACAAATTAATATCGGAGGTTTACCGAAAAGCTTTTCCGAAAAAGGAATAAATAAAAATGTCAGTTTTGAAAAAATGACTTTTGTTGATGTTCAAAAACTTAAAGCAGAAGACGAAACAGAAAATTTAAGGAAAGATAAACCATGGAGATTCGGTCAAAATATTTTTGTGAATTTTGATATAAAAAAATCCGGAACTCTTGATGTACTGAAAGACGGAAGCCGGATATGGAGACTTGGTGTTGAATCTGAAGGAGCATTAACAATAAATTTAATGTTCGGAAAGTATAAATTGCCTGCCGGTGCTTTATTATATATTTATAATAATGATAAAACTCATGTTATCGGTGGTTTTAATGATTTTAATAATCAAGACAACGGAATTTTTGCAACTACACTTGTTACAGGTGAAAAAATTATTATTGAATATTTTGAACCTGCAAAACCGGAGTTTTCCGGAGAATTAGTGTTGAACAGAGTAACACACGGATACAGAGGTGCAGGAGATTACACCAAAGGTTTCGGAAGTTCGGGATCTTGTAATATGAATGTTGCATGTCCCGACGGTGCTCCCTGGGTTGATGATATCAGATCATCTGTAATGCTTGTATCCGGTGGTAGCGGCTTTTGTTCGGGAGTTTTAGTTAATAATACTTCAGAAGACGAAACTCCGTACTTATTAACAGCAAATCATTGTTACAGTAGCCCTTCATCATGGGTGTTTTGGTTTAATTGGCAGAGTGAAACATGTTCAAATCCGGGAAGCTCTCCGGCTCATGATGATATGTCCGGTGCAACTTTAAAAGCAAGAAATTCTGATTCAGATTTTTGTCTTGTATTGTTAAATAATACTCCTCCGGCTGATTACGAAGTTTATTATTCAGGATGGGATAATTCAGATGATCAGCCGACTACACAGGTTGGAATCCACCATCCGAGCGGAGATATTAAAAAGATTTCTTTCGATGATGATCCTGCGGTTTCTTCAAGTTGGTCAGGTTGCCCTCCAAATTCTCATTGGAAAGTAAATTCTTGGGATAGATTAACTACTACAGAAGGCGGTTCTTCGGGTTCGCCTTTATTTGACCAAAATCACAGAATAATCGGTCAATTGCACGGCGGATCTGCTTCATGTTCAAGTTATACAGAAGATATTTACGGAAAATTTTCTTTTTCGTGGGACTGGGGCGGCAATTCAACAAATCAGCTGAAAGATTGGTTAGACCCAACAAATACCGGAGCAACTGTTTTAGACGGATATGATCCGAATTCACCTACGGTTGAATTAGATGCACAATTATTGCAAATAAGTGTACCTGAAGATACTTATTTTGCTGAAGAAAATATTACTCCTACTGTTACGATTAAAAATAAAGGAACAGATGAAATAACTTCATTCACAGCTAAATATAAAATAGATGAACAATCTTATGTTGTTGAAGAATGGGCGGGAACTTTAGCATCCGGAGAAACAACAGAAATTGTTTTTACAAGTGTCGGAATAACTTCCGGAACTCATATTTTTGAAGCATTGGTTACGGCACCTAACGGCGGTTCTGATATGAATACAACTAATGATACTTTAACTAAAGTTTTTAATGTTGTCGGGACAATCTTTAATGATGATTTTGAAACAGATAAAGGCTGGACAATGAATGGTGAATGGGAAAGAAATGCACCGCAGGGTTTACAAGGAGACGCTTATGGAAACCCTGACCCTTCATCAGCTTTTGGAGGAACTAATGTTTTGGGATTAGATTTAAATTCAAACGGTGATTATCAAGCATATTTAAATAACAGAGAACACTACACAATTTCACCTGTTATTGATTGCTCTGATTATGAGTATGTTCAAATGACTTTCCAAAGATGGCTTGGTGTTGAAGAGCCTTTTTGTGATCATGCTTATATTGACATTACTGTTGACGGTTCTTCTTGGACAGAACTCTGGACTAATTCAGGAGAAATAGATGAAAGTGCTTGGTCGGAACAAGTTTTTGATATTTCTTCAACAGCAGACGGGGAAGCAACAGTTCAAATTCGGTTCTCAATGGGTGAAACAGATGGAAGTTGGAATTACTGCGGTTGGAATATTGATGATTTTATGTTAACAGGGACTTCTTCAACAACTGTATCAAAAGTTACGGCAACACAAACAGAAGTTAAAATATATCCGAATCCTTCAAACGGTACATTTAATATTGTATTCCCTGAAGATGCAAAAGATGCAAACCTTATTGTTACTGATATTACAGGTAAAATTATTTTTGAGCAATTACTTGAAAATACTAATTTTCATACAATTAATATCAGCACAACAAAAGGCATATATTTCTTACAAATAAAATATCAAGGAAATAATTTTGTTTCAAAGCTAATAGTTAAATAATATTTTATTGATTTTAAACAAATTAGGGTAGTTCTTTACGGATTGCCCTTTTTATTTTCAGATTCATATTTCGTTTAACTTTGGCTTTATAGGATAATTACTATATTTTTGTTGAAATTTAAATATTGAAAATGATGAAAATTAAAGTAGGAGATACTGTTAAGTTCCTGAATGATGTCGGAGGAGGGAAAGTTACTAAAGTTATTGATAAAGAAACAGCTTTGGTTTTGAACGATACAGGCTTTGAGGTTCCTGTGATGATTAATGAATTACTTCCTGATGCAAATGAAAGTAAATATAATTCTGTGCCGATACCGGAAATTAAAGAAGATAAAAAAGATATTATTGAAGAAGAACCGATTTATACAGATAGTCAAGATGTTAATTTTTATTTGTCATTTGTTCCTAAAGATCAAAAAATAAGAGAAGATTCTGATTCTGATATCTATCTGATAAATGACAGCAATTATTTTGTATTTTATAATTATGCAGTTCAAAAAGGAGAAAAATATGTTAGTATTACAGGAAAACTTGAACCGAACGTAAAAGAAAATATTGATATTTTAAAGATTAATTCATTACAGGATTCCGTAAATATTGTTATTCAATTAATTTATTATGACACAAAGAAATATTCTGTGAGAGAACCTGTCAGCAATCATCTGAAAATCAAATCTACAAGATTCCTAAAGCAAAGCAGTTATAAGGAAAATGATTTTTTTGATGAATTAGCAATTGTAATTCCGGTAGTTGAAGAAAATGCAATGCAAGAAGCAATTGAGCAGTTAAAAAAGAAAGATGTTGACGGTATTATTAAACAAAAAGAAGTTGAAAACAAAATGTTAAACAAACCTAAAGAATATAAGGAAAAAGATAAAAGAAATATTAAAGAAGTTGATTTACACATTCATGAATTAACAGATGATGAAGCCGGATTGTCTGACAATGATAAACTTCAATATCAATTAGATGTTTTTCATAAAGAAATGATATCAGCAATAAAGGAAAATTACAGGCGTATCGTTTTTATCCACGGAGTGGGAAGCGGAAGTTTAAAATTTAAGATCAGAAGAGAATTACAACATAAATACAAAAAATATCAATTTCAAGATGCCTCCTTTAAAGAGTACGGATATGGGGCAACTATGGTTTTGTTAAGGCGATAATAATTTTATCTTTGTAAAATGCAATTTGAACTAACACGTGAATTTCTTAATCTGCTTATTGAAACAATTGACAATAAGGATGATAAAGCTGCATCTCAAATAATGGAAGATATTCATGCGGTTGATATTGCCGATATTTATAATGAGTTAAATATTGAGCAAGCTAAGTATTTATTTTTGCTGATAGAAGATGGTGAAAAGGCGGCTGATGTACTGGCTGAATTAGATGATGATGACAGAACAAGGTTTTTAAAGGTATTGCCTGATGATATAATTGCATCAAAATTCATAGATCATATGGACTCTGATGATGCAGCTGATGTTATTGCCGATTTGCCTGATGAAAGGAGAGAAGAAGTTCTTCAGAAAATAAAAGATATTGATCAAGCCGGTGATATAGTTGATCTGTTATCATATGATGAAGATACTGCCGGCGGGTTAATGGGTAAAGAAATTATAACAGTTAATATTAACGAAGAGGTAGAAGATGCAATTGCAGAGATCAGAAAACAAGTTGAAGAAGTAGATGAAATTTATTATGTGTATGTTGTAAATGATGATTATATACTTCAAGGTGCATTATCGTTGGCAAAACTTCTGTTGGCAACAAAAAATACCAAAATCAAAGATATTATCCAATCTGATGTGATTTCTGTTAAGGCGGATATGAAAGCTGAAGATGTTGCTAACTTATCAGATAAATATGATTTGGTTGCATTACCTGTTATTGACAATATAGGCAGACTTCTCGGCAGGATAACATTTGATGATTTGGTAGATGTAATGAGAGAGGAAGCTGAAAAGGATATTCAAATGATGTCCGGTTTAACGCAAGAAGTTGAACACAGCGATAAAGTCTGGCAAATGACCAAAGCAAGACTACCTTGGCTGTTTATAGGTCTTATTGGAGGAATATTCGGTGCTTTGGTGATTGGTGTTTATGAAGATGATTTGGTGAAAAATGCTTCAATGGCATTTTTTATTCCTTTAATTGCAGCTATGGGAGGAAATGTAGGAGTACAATCATCATCTATTGTTGTGCAGGGATTAGCTAGTGGTTCGCCCGGTTTTGAAAGCACATTTAAAAAAGTATTAAAAGAATTATTTGTTTCAATTATTAACGCAATTGTACTTTCTGTTGCAATTTTTCTTTATAACTATTTTTTCAGTTCCTCATTTGCATTAACTGTTACAGTAAGTATTTCTTTATTTATAGTTATTATTTTAGCATCTGTTTTTGGTGCATTTGTTCCTTTGGCTTTAAATCGGTATAAAATTGATCCGGCACTTGCAACAGGACCGTTTATCACAACTGCAAATGATATAATCGGATTGTTTATTTATTTGGCAATTGGTGCAGTAATGTTTGCGATTTTATAAATTATAGTTATGAAAAAACAATATCTTATTATTTTAATTATATTATTGAGTATATGTAGTAATATTAATGCTCAGCAAATTACAAATAATGCTGAAATTAGTATTATAACCTGTGCTCCGGGTAATGAAATATATTCAATTTTCGGACACACAGCAATTAGAGTAAAAGATCCGACAAGAAGATTAGATAATGTTTACAATTACGGAACATTCAACTTTGATACACCAAATTTTTATCTGAAGTTTGCAAGAGGTAAGTTGGATTATATGTTAAGTGTATCACCTTATAAGTATTTTGTAATTTCATATATGAATGAAAACAGATGGATAAAAGAACAAGTATTAAATCTTTCTTTTACTCAAAAAAAAGAAATATTCAAATTTTTACAGAATAATGCTTTGCCTGAGAATATGTATTACAGATATGATTTTTTTTATGATAATTGTGCAACACGTGTTAAAGATGTTATTAAAAATGTGCTTTCTGAAGATATGATCCCTGCTGAATCTGTAACAAAAGAAGGAAAGACATTCAGAGACATGATAGGACCGTATTTGCTGGGAAGAAATTGGGATCGTCTCGGAATAAACTTGGCATTAGGGCAACCTGCCGATAAAATTGTTACTGCTGATGAAGCAACTTTCTTACCGGATTATACTGAATTGTTTTTCGACAATTCTTTTGTTATTATTGATGATAAGACTATGCCTTTGGTTAAAGATAAACGAATGCTCTATAATCCAAAGAGCCGAATTGATGAAAAAAGTTCTTTTTTGACACCTTCACTTATCTTTTGGATTATATTTTGCATCTTCATTATATTAAGTGTATTTGAATATAAATCAGGAAAATATTTTTTGAATGTTGATAAAACTTTGTTTTTTATAACAGGGTTTTCGGGTTTACTCCTTTTGTTTCTGTGGTTTGGGACTGATCATAAAGCTGTTGTAAATAATTGGGATATTATATGGACAGCACCGTTATATTTTATAGTTGCTTTTGCATTACGTAAAAATAATAATTTATCTTTCATAAGAATATTTTTATTGGTTTGGTCGGTATTGCTTTTGATATCTGCTGTAACAGACTTGATGTTTTATAATTTATTTGATAATGCTGTTATTCCTATTGTCTTAATCTTACTAATAAGATCAACTCTTATTTTCTTTTTACGCAGATAGATGACTTATTGTCATACATTCTTGCCCTTCATATGACAAGGTGTCGTTATTATTTATTGTATTGTGTCAAAAACAGTAGTGAAACATTACCGGTATATGAATTGATATGTTTAAAGTGAAAAAATAAATTATTAACTTTAAAATATAAAATCATGACAATAGTAAAAAGAAACATTAATTCACCTTATTTTCCTGATTGGTTAGAAGACTTTTTTTCAGGCGAAGTATTTAATCCGTTGATTAAATCAAGAGTTTCATCTGTACCTATGGTAAATGTTTTTGAAAATGACAATTCGTTTCGCATAGAAGTTGCAGTTCCGGGTATGAATAAAGAAGATATCAAAATTAATATTGATAATGATATAATTAAAATATCTGCTGAATTAGAATCTGAACTTGAAAACGAAAATGAGAAATGTACAAAAAGAGAGTATTCATACAATTCATTCAGTCGTTCATTCACACTTCCCGAATCAGCCGATACTGAAAAAATTGATGCTAAATCAGTTGACGGAGTTTTAAAAATTACAATTAAGAAAAAACAGGAAGATATTGTAAAACCGCCGAGAAAAATTGATATTAAGTAAAAAAAAAATGCGATTGATTTCAATCGCATTTTTTTTGGTAATTTATTTTAAAAAACCGGACATGGTATGATTGTATGCTTATAAAAACTTTTTGTTTTATTAAATTCATAAACAAGTGAGATTTCATGTGCACCGCCTGTGTGACTGAATAAATTTCTTATAATAGTCATATCATAACTGTAACCTATCTTAAAATTAGGAGACAATTTAAAACCAACCAATACAATAATTGCATCAATATTATTAAATGTTTTGTCTTGGCTGTCAATAACAGGAATACCTCTGAACCATGCACCCAATATTAAAGGATCATGTGTCCAATAGGCACCAATGTCTAATTGATCAAATTTGTCCCAATATTGGTAATTTACGGCAAAAGTTACACTTTCTTCTTCCCTGCTGTATCTGACTCTTTTATTTTTTTGAGGTTTTAACAGTATTTTTGCTCCTCCAAATACAGAAAGTTTCATATTTAATCTGCTGTCTAAACCATAAAGAGATTGATTAGGCCTCAATAAATGATCAACTGCAAAACCTCCCCAATAGAGATCTGTATATCCTAATAATGAAGCGGCAAAATCTATATATGCTTTTTTTGCAAGTGGTGGTGCTTCAACTGATATTGGTGCATCTCCATGTAATTGATCAGCGAATGTCAGCTTTTCAAAATCAACGGATCGTTGAGAATATTTAAAATGAATACCGGGTCTTAAAAACCACTCGGAATTTTTTGAACCTCTTTTTTGTCCGATTTTAATTTTATATGAATACAGCATACCTGCTTCGGTAAGACCTAAATTACCTTCTCCTGCAACATCTCTTAATACTAAAAAGCCTACGCCGCTGTTTGCTCTGGAAAAATAATGATCAGCTCCAAATGAGTATGTTCTGAAAACTCCCGGAACAGCAGGCCATTGATCTCGGTAATTAAATGATAATCTGCTTGCTTCAGTCAAGCCTGCAAATGACGGTGCAATAGTCATCGGTGTTGAATAAAACTGGGAATAATGAGCAATTTGCGACATTCCCGATTGCGTAATAATCAGCAATACTATTAAAAATCCGACAGCTTTTTTCAATTTTTCTGTTTTAATAATAATTACAAATATAAAGAATAACGGTGTATTTAAAAATATTATTACATTTTTTTGATAAATGTATAATAACAAAATAAATACCGGAATTAATTTTTTAAAGATTATTTTATATATTGTTTAGATATTTTAATGCATTATAAACTTCATTTTTTGATAATGCTTGATCAATTTTTGGTTTGCCGATACCTTCTAATAATACACAATTTATCACATTATTGGTGTTCTTCTTATCATGTTTCATTAATGAATATACAGCTTCAAAATCTTCATCAGGAATAAATAATACACCAAATATTTTTTTAATCATTGAATTTATTTGCTCTAATTTATTTTTATCAAAATTCAATTTCCTTGCAGATAAGAACAATTCACAGATAATACCTTGTGCTACGGCTTCTCCGTGTTTTAGTTTTAAATTAAACAGGCTTTCAAATGCATGTCCGAAAGTATGTCCGAAATTTAATGTTTTACGAATGCCTGTATCGAAAATGTCTTTTTTGATGAAATGTTTTTTAATATTGACGGATTTAATAATTAAATCTGTTATTTGAGAAAAATTAATTTTCTTATAATTGTTTATGAAAAAATCAAATAGTTCATTAAGATGTTTTTCTTCACAGATTAATGCATGTTTTAACATTTCGGCAAAGCCTGAAAGGAATTCCGATTTGCTCAAAGTTTTTAAAAATGTGTTTGAAATAATTACATAGTCAGCCTGATTAAAAACTCCGATTTCATTTTTTAATCCCCCGTAATTAATCCCCGTTTTTCCGCCGACTGATGCATCAACTTGAGCCAATAAACTTGTTGGTATATTAATGAAAGGCATACCTCTCTTAAAGGTTGATGCTGCAAATCCTCCAATATCTGTTACCATACCGCCTCCAAGATTAATCATTAAAGAATGTCGGTTAAAGTTATTTTGCAATAAAAATGTCCATATTTTTTGAACAGTATTTATTGACTTAAATTCTTCACCGGAATTAATCTCAAAAATCATAAAATTATCATCAATAATGTCTGCTATTACGGGTAAACATAAATTTTTACAATTATTATCAGTTATAATTATTTTCTTTTCATTATCATATTCTGAAATTATTCTTTTTAAATCTTTATTTAAATTAACTGTATGAATTATATCATTATTTGCATTTTCTTTTTTCATTATTTTTGCATTAAAATTGAAAAACTTTTTTGTTGCTAATTTAAAAATAAAAACTTAATGATGTAAATAATATTCTTAAGTAAAAAAAATGAAGATTATTAATATTTTTACGAATCAATTTAAATATACTTCAAGATGATAGATTTTAAAAATACCAAAACAGCTTTTATTTCCAAATCTAATATTGATTTAAAAAAAGCAAGATTTTTGTATAAAGTTATGGCAAGTCCCTTTATAACAAAAGTTGCAAGTGTGATGACTGCTTTTGCAATGTCAATTCGTTTTCCTGTTAATTGGTTTATAAAACCCACTATTTATTGTCATTTTGTCGGAGGAGAGACAATTGACGAATGTGATAAATCTGTTGCTGTTATGGCAAAATCAGGTGTAAATTCAATATTAGACTATTCGGTTGAAGGAACTGAATCAATTGAAGACATCAATAATGCATTGGGAGAAACATTAAATGCAATTAAAAATGCGGGAACTAATCCTAATATTCCTTTTGCCGTTTTTAAACCTACTGCATTTACAACCGCTGACATTCTTACAAAAGCAAGTGCCGGAGATTCTATGACTGATGAAGAAAAAGCAGAAGCTCAAAATTTTAAAGACAGAGTAAATATTCTTTGTGAAACTGCTTACGAGCTTGATATACCTATATTAATTGATGCTGAAGATTCTTGGTTTCAAAACTTTATTGATGAAACTGTTGAAGAAATGATGCTGAAGTATAACAAAGAGAAAGCTATTGTATTTAATACATGGCAAATGTATCGCCACGACAGACTTGAACATCTGAAAGCAACATATGAAAAAGCAATTGACGGTGATTATTTTCTCGGTGCAAAATTTGTAAGAGGTGCATACATGGAGAAGGAAAGAGAGAGAGCTGAAAAAATGGGCTATGAGTCTCCGATTTGTGCAAATAAAGAAGAAACAGATAAGTTATATAATGATGCATTAAGGTTTACTTTTGAAAAAAGAGACCGAATATCTACATTTAACGGAACTCACAATGAAGAAAGCTCATTATTGCTCGCAGAACTAATAACAAAAGAAGGCTTGCCTTTAAATGATAATCGTTTCTGGTTCTCTCAATTATATGGTATGAGTGATAATATCAGTTTCAATATGGCAAAAGAAGGTTATAATGTAGCAAAATACTTGCCCTACGGTCCTGTAAAACATGTTTTACCGTATTTGTTCAGAAGAGCTGAAGAAAATACATCAGTAAAAGGACAAACAAGCCGAGAACTTCTGTTAATTAAAACAGAGATTAAAAGAAGAAGATCTGTAAAAAATAATTAAATAAAATATATTATTTTTTTAGTTGAGCGTTAAACTTATTAGTTTTACGCTCTTTTTTTATACTATGAATGCAGATATAATTACAATAGGTGATGAAATTCTTATCGGCCAGATAACGGATACAAATTCACAATGGATTGCTGAAAGGCTAAATTTAGCCGGTTTTAATATAAGACAAATAACATCAGTAGGTGATGATAAGAGGCAAATTTTCAATATTTTAAATGATATTTCAGATAAAAGTGATCTAATAATTATAACCGGAGGATTGGGTCCGACGGAAGATGATATAACAAAACAAACTCTTGCGGATTATTTTGAAACTAAGCTGGTTATAAGTCAGAAAATACTTAAGGATATAAAATCATTTGTTGAGACAAGAGGATTGGATTTAAACGAAAGAAACAGAAAACAAGCAGAAGTACCTGAATCTTGTAAACTGATCAGAAATTTTAACGGAACTGCACCTGCTATGTGGTTTGAAAAAGATAATACAGTATATATTTCTCTTCCCGCAGTCCCTTTTGAAATGAAAGCTATTATGAGTAATTCGATCATGCCGTTGTTGAAAAAACGTTTTCAAACACCTTTCGTTGTTCATAAGACTGTTCTTACATATGGTTTGCCTGAATCGGGTTTGGCTGAAATACTTTCTGATTGGGAAAGCAATTTAGATGAAAAAATCAAGTTGGCATATCTGCCGTCTCCTGAAAGAATCAGGTTACGATTAAGCATAATTTGCAAAGACAAAAAAAAAGCTGAAAAATTAATTGATTATGAGATATTAAAGTTACAGAAGATAATAAGTAAAGCGATCTTCGGATACGGCGACCTTTTCTTACAAGATATCATTGGGCAAATACTAAAAAATAATAAAAAAACTGTTTCTGTTGCAGAGAGTTGTACAGGTGGTAAAATTTCTCACTTAATTACTTCTGTGGAAGGAAGTTCAGAATATTTTAAAGGGGGAATTATTGCTTACTCAAATGAGATTAAAATAAATCAGTTGAATGTTCCTGAAGATGTTATTGAACATTACGGAGCTGTCAGTAAGGAAGTTGTCGAGTTTATGGCAAAAGGACAAAGAGAAAAGTTTAATACCGATTATGCAGTTGCTGTATCGGGAATAGCCGGTCCGGGTGGCGGAACATTAGACAAACCTGTTGGTACTACTTGGATAGCTGTTGCAAGTAATAATAAAATAATTGCAAAAAAATATACTTTTGGCAAAATGAGAGATATAAATATAAGAATAGCCGCTTCAAAAGCGTTAGATATGTTAAGAAAACTTATGTCAGACCTAAATTGTTTATTTTAGATCATAATATTATGAAGAATAGATTTTTTTGAATATTTTTGTATAAATAACTTAAATTAATTCTTATGAAAAAGGTATTATATTTTTTTGTATCGCTAACTTTCGTTTTATTTTTTTTCAAAACAGAAGCACAAAAAGTTCAAGATAATTCAGATGAATCCGATTTTATATTAAAAAAAGATAAACCAAGTTTCACGATTAAATTCCCCGGGAAATATAAACTTGAAGAAAGTAGTGAAGAAAAAGGATTAAAAACAGAAATGTTCAGATCGGAAATTGGAAATGAAGTATATATGTTTAAATATACTGAACATAAAAATCCTGCAGTATCATCCGACAATAAAGTATATATGGATGCTTCATTGGAATCATTTGTTACAGGCATTAAAGGTACTTTGATTAAAAAAACCGATTTTAAATATAATAAGACAAATGGTCTTGAAGCATTTTTATCTTTAGATAACAAAAATATGAATGTTTTTTATCGAGTTTTAATAATAAAAAAAGTTCAATATCAATTAATAGTTATTACTAAAGCAGAAGAAAAAAACACTGTTATAAATAATTTTTTTAAATCTTTTATTTGCCCTGTAAAAAAGTAAAATACAAATATTGAAAATAAGAATTCTATTTTTTCCAAAAAGCAGGAGAAAAAAGAATCAGAACAGTAAATAGTTCAAGACGTCCAACAAGCATTAAAAAAGATAAAAACCATTTACCGACGGCAGGTATATCCTGGAAATTTTCAGCAGGACCTACATCTCCTATTCCCGGTCCGATATTTCCCAAAGTTGCTATAACAGAACCCATCGCTGTTTCAAAATCTAAACCTAAAGCTGACATAACAATGGTTCCGACAACAAAAATTAAAATGTACAAAACAATAAATGCTAAAACATTATTAATAATTTGAGATTTTACTGTATTATGATTAAACCTCACAGGGATAATGGCTTGAGGATGAATCAATCGCTTAAATTCAGCAATACTGTTTTTTAGTAAGATAACTATTCGCATTATTTTTATACCGCCTCCGGTTGAACCGGCAGAACCTCCGAAGAACATTACTGCAAATAAAAATATAATAAGAAACGGAATCCATTGAAGATAATCAGCTGTAGCATAACCGGTTGTTGTTATTAATGAAACAACTTGAAATGAAGAGTCTCGAAACGATCTTTCAAAACTCAAATCAGAATTTAAGTATAAGACAATAGTTGATATTAACGCAAATATTAAAGTAAAACCAAGATAATATCTGAATTCTTCATTACTGAATACTTTTTTGAACTTTAATTTTAATCCGAAATATGCCAAACTGAAGTTTGTTCCGGCAATGAACATAAATAAAATAATTACATAATGGATAAAAGGAGAGTTCCAATGAGCGATACTTTCTTGTTTTGTTGAGTAACCGCCGGTTGCCATAGTTGTAAAGGAATGATTCAACGCATCAAAAAAATTCATTCCTCCAATCATCAGAAGGATTGTCTCTGATATGGTAAATAATAAATAAATAAGCCATAATCGTTTTGCTGTTTCTTTTACTCTCGGATGAAGTTTATCAGTAACAGGTCCGGGAACTTCTGCCGAAAACAATTGCATTCCGCCGATTCCTAATATCGGTAATATTGCAAGGGATAAAACAATAATACCCATTCCGCCCATCCATTGAATTATGCTCCTCCAGAACAATAAACCGTGAGGTAATGATTCAATATCATTAAGTATGGAAGACCCGGTTGTTGTAAACCCCGAAATAGTTTCAAAAAAAGCATTTGTTAAACCGGGAATATGGCCGCTAAAAATAAAAGGTAATGAACCGATAAAAGAAAATACTATCCAAACGAAACTCACAATAATAAATCCCTCACGTTTTCCAATATTAGTTGATGAATTTTTTGTGAAAATTCTTGAAATTAAACCGATTGAAACAGCAATTATTAAAGTATAAAGAAAACTATATGTATCTCCTTCATTATAAAACAATGAAACTATTAATGAGAGTAACAAAAAAAAAGATTCTATAAACAGCAAAGAACCTAATATTCTGAAAATTATTTTAAAATTTATATTTCCTTTTCCCATTTATTTTTCAAATAATATATTTTATTTATTATTTTTACAAATATAATAACCACTTCTGTATTAAGAAACTTATTTGAGAATAATATAGAAAATAATATATGATGAGGAATAAAAAAATATGGAAAATTTTGATAGTTATTATTATTATTATTCAAAGTAATATCTCATTGCTTTATTCGCAAGAATCCGAAATTGACAGTATTTTGTCTGAATTGGAAACAGAAATTGATTTTAAAAGAAAGCTTGATTTATATTATGAAATCGGTATATTATTTTCAGAGAATAATCTCGATTCTTCTTTGATTTTTTTGAATAAAGCCTGTCAAATATCACAAAAAAATAATTATACTGCCGGCAAAGCTAAATGTTTGGAAGGAAAAGCTTATGTCTTTTCAAAGAATTCAAACTATTCAAAATCGCTTGATTATTATTATAAAGCAGCAGTTGAATACAGTAAAGTTAATAAACAGGAAGAGGCAAATTGTTATACCGGAATTGCAAAAATTCAATATTTATATGAGAATTATGAACTTTCAATTAAATATTTGAATAAAGCATTAGATATTTCTGTTAAAGTTAATGATAAAAATGAAATTGGAAAAACTTATAATAATCTGGGTATAATATATAAAAAACTGAAACAGTATGAAAAGGCTTTAAAATATTTTAATAAAGCAGTTGAAATTAAAGTTGAATTGAATGACAGTATAGGATTAGCAAGAGTATATAATAATATCGGTAATATATATTCTGAAAAAGACGAAAAAGAAAAGGCAATTATATTTTATAATAAATCATTAAAAATTAAAGAATCATATAATGATAATGAGGGATTCATAATAACTTACGGCAATATGTCCGAATTATATATTAAATACGCCGATGAAGAAAAGAATATCAATAAAAAAAGAGAAAAATTTAAAATTGCTTTAGAATTTGCTGTAAAATCTCTCAAACTTGCTGAAGATATAAATGACATTGAAATAAAAAAGAACATTTTCTTATATCTTTCTGAGTCATACAAGGGGCTCGAAGATTATAAATCAGCACTTAAATATTCAGAATTACACACAGAAATAAAAGACAGTTTATTTAATCTTGAAAAAATTAAAGCAGTACAAAAAATTGAATCTGAATTCCGAACAGATAAAGAAAATCAAAAATTAAGAGAACAACAAATATTAACAGAACAAGAACTGAAAAAAGAAAAAGCACAAAAAGTA
>JAUVIG010000320.1 GCA_030592825.1 Chlorobiota bacterium
AAACTTATTCTATGCCCAAAATAAACATCATAACCCTCGGTTGCTCCAAAAACATTGTTGACAGTGAAAATCTCGCAACCCAAATTAATAATCAAAATATTGAATTTACATTTGATGAATTTAATTTTGATGCCGATACTGTTATTATAAATACCTGCGGTTTTATAGCTGATGCCAAAGAGGAATCAATAAATACAATTCTTGAATTTGTTGAAGCAAAGAATGAAGGCAAAATTAACAACCTGTATGTTATGGGCTGTTTATCTGAAAGATACAAAGATGAATTGTCAAAAGACATTTCAGAAGTTGATCAATTTTTTGGTGTTAATGATATACGAGAAATTGTTGAACAACTTAAAATTGATTATAAAAAAGAACTTATCGGGGAACGAATCATCTCAACTCCGAAACATTTTGCCTATTTAAAGATTTCTGAAGGTTGCGATCGAACTTGTGCTTTTTGTGCTATTCCGCTTATAAGAGGAAAACATGTTTCCGTACCTGTGGAATTACTTATCAAACAAGCAGAAAACCTTGCCAAACAAGGTGTCAAAGAATTGATACTGATAGCCCAAGACCTCACCTACTACGGTATTGACATCTATAAAAAGCAAAAGTTACCGGAACTTGTTGAGAAACTCTCCGAAATTAAAGGCTTAAAAATTATTCGATTGCATTATGCCTATCCTGCAAACTTTCCTAATGATATTTTACGTGTTATCAGAGAGAAAAAAAATGTTGCAAAATATCTTGATATTCCGTTTCAGCATATCAGCAATAATGTTTTGGCAAAGATGAAACGCCGACATGATAAAACTGTAACAATCAGCCTAATAAACAAGATAAAAAAAGAAGTTCCCAATATTGCAATCAGAACAACTTTGCTCGTAGGGCATCCGGGTGAAACGAAAAAAGACTTTGAAGAGTTGAAAGAATTTGTTAAAACGATGCGATTTGACCGTTTGGGTGTTTTCACATATTCAGAGGAAGAAAATACATACGGCGGTGATAATTACAAAGATAATATTCCCGAAGAAACCAAGCAAGAAAGAGCAAATGAAATAATGGAAATTCAGCAACAAATTTCTTTTGAAATTAATCAAGCAAAAATCGGAAAGACCTTTGATGTTATCATAGATAAAGAAACTGAAGACTATTTTGTGGGCAGAACCGAATTCGACTCTCCGGAAGTTGATAATGAAGTTTTAATGAATAAAGACAAAGAATTAGAAGTCGGAGAAATTTATTCTGTTAAAATAATTTCTGCCGAAGATTTTGACCTTTACGGGAAAATATTGTAAATTTAAATAATGAAACTAAAAAAAATAAAAGATACCGAAACATTACATTTTTTCACAGCTGATGTTAGCGAAAAACGTGAAATTCCTTTTTATGCATCTTCAGTTTCTGCCGGTTTCCCCTCTCCTGCTGATGATTATGTTGAATTATCACTTGATTTGAATAAACATCTTATCAAACATCCGGCTGCAACTTTTTATGCTCGTGCAAAAGGTGATTCTATGATAAATGCAGGCATCAATGACGGTGATTTATTAGTTGTTGACAGAGCATTGGACATCTATGACAATTGCATTGCCGTTTGCATTATTGACGGAGAATTTACCGTAAAACGTTTGAAAAAAAAATCGAACAAAATTTTACTGATCCCTGAAAATGAAGAATATAAAGCTATTGAGATTTCTGAATTCAATGATTTTGAAGTTTGGGGAATTGTGGCTTATGTTATTCATAAGCCGTAAAATTACCACATACTGAATAATAACTTAAAATAATAAATCATCCGATCACCTGTACTTTTCGGAAATATTGCAATTTTGAAACCAAATTACTTATAATTTCATTATATTTTTAATTTCAGAAAAAAAATAAATGCTATGCAAAACATTACAGAAAAAAAAATGATAATCCTGAAAAGGTGCTCGAAAATATGCAATTATCAAACGATATTATAAATGTAGTTTCAGATAAAAGATCTTATGTAATAATTGATTTTAATGAATGGAAAAATATTGCAGAAACTATATATATAAATAATATACCCGGAATGGCGGAAGCAATAAAAAAAGCATCAAAAGAACCTTTGGATGAAAGTATTTCAATTGATAAATTAGAATGGTAATGTATAAAGTACTGTTCTCAAAGCAAGCTCAAAAAGATGCAAAAAAAATTGTAAGAATACTTAAAATGTGGTCTCATTATGAATAATGGGCAGGAAATACTTGTATCAAAAACCACTTTTTATAATCTGATTTACAATAGTAATAAACAAAAAGCAAAATTAAAATTTTTGTAGACTTTATTTCTTGCATGCATTTTATTTACAGCAAGTTACCCTTTTTGAATTTAGCTTTTGTTGTGCCTGTGTGTCTTCATTCTAAATCAATAATAATCTTTATATTTTCTTTAATTCTTTCAATTAAATCTTTTGGTAAATTGCCAACTTTATTAATCAGTCTTTTATTATCAATTGCCCTAATTTGATCAAGCACTACATCACAATCTTGATTCAAGTTAGCCATTCCTTTTTTAAGATGAATTCTTAATATTTCAGTTTCTTTTATTATATTTGTCGTAATTGGGCAAATAATTGTTGAAGGATGAGGGATTTTATTTAATAAATTTGTCTGCACTATCAAAACAGGTCTTGTTTTCCCCGATTCAGTTCCTTTTTGAGGATTTAAATCAGCAATCCATATTTGAAATTGTTTAATCTGCATAATCAACCTCCTCAAACTCATCAAGAACCAACATTGATTCATTTTTCACCAATGCAGATTCGGTTTGTAATTTTTTTTCAATAATTAAACGTCGTTGAAGACGATTATAATATTCAAGAGCTTCGTTAATGTACCTATTTCTGGGTTTTTTTATTCTTGATAATATTCGCTCTGTTTCTCCAAATATTAAGTCATCAATTTTTAATGATACAGTTTTCATGATATTTATATTTTATATCACAAAGATATATCAAATAAGTATATACTCCAACTTTTTTTCGCTTTATTTCTGTTTGGGTCATTTTAGCATGAGGCACAACAATTTGTGTTAAGGCAAAATTTATATTACTGATATATCCGCTTTTTGCGTTGTTTATTTTTATTGTTTTGATATTACATCAAATCAGGTCAATGCCTTAATCATTTCCGCAGCAGTAACCAACTGTTGCTCACCTGTTTCCATATTTTTTAATGTAAATTTATTTTCTTGCATTTCATTTTCACCGGCAAGTGCAACATAAGGAATTTTATTGCTGTTGGCATATTTCATTTGCTTTTTCATTTTACTGCTGTCCGGAAAAATTTCAGAGTTTATTCCGTTTTGTCTTAATTTTTGCAGAACAGGCAAACAATATTTTTCTTCCTTTTGTCCGAAGTTTACAAACATAAGTTTAACACTTGAAGTTGTATCTTCAGGAAAACGATTCAAATTTTCCATAACATCAAAAATACGGTCTGCCCCGAAAGAAATTCCGACACCGGAAACACCTTTAAGACCGAAAATACCGGTTAAATCATCATATCTGCCACCTCCGCAAATACTTCCGATTTGAATTTCGTCAGAAATAACCTCAAAAATTGCACCTGTATAATAAGTCAAACCTCTGGCTAAAGTAAGATCAAGTTCAATATTATTATTAAACTTAAACATATCCAAATAAGAAAATAACTTTTCTGTTTCAACAATTCCCGTAACACCGGTCTCTGTTTCACCGATAAATCTCTCAATACACTGCATTTGATCATTGAAACTTCCTCCGAGATTAAGAATCGGTTCTAAAAAATTAATTGCGTCATCTGAAATTCCGGCAAGTCTTAATTCTTCATAAACTTTCTCAAGTCCAATTTTATCTAATTTGTCAATTGCAACCGTCAGATCAATTAATTTTTCGGGATAACCGATACGTTCGGCAATACCGGCAAGTAATTTTCGGTTATTTATTTTAATTGTAACTTCTAAATTAAGTTTTGTAAAAACCTCATCTATCATCTGAACAATTTCTAACTCATTAATCAAGGAATAACTTCCGATTATATCTGCATCACATTGATAAAATTCTCGATATCGTCCTTTTTGAGGTCTGTCGGCACGCCAAACCGGTTGAATTTGAAAACGTTTGAACGGAAAAGTAATTTCATTTTGATGCTGAACAACATATCTGGCAAAAGGAACTGTTAAATCATAACGTAAACCTTTTTCTGCAACCAAATGTGCCATTTTTTTTGTGTCTCTTTCTTGTAATTCAGGATCAGTTACTTTTTTCAAAAAATTACCGGAATTCAATATTTTGAAAAGTAGTTTATCTCCTTCTTCCCCGTATTTACCGGTTAAAGTTGATAAATTTTCCATTGCCGGTGTTTCCAATTGTCTGTATGCAAATTTTTTAAAAACATCTTTAATTATATCAAAGATATAGTTTCTTTTTGCTAATATTTCAGGAGAAAAATCTCTTGTTCCTTTTGGTATTCCGGGAGTATTTGCCATGATAGTATATTTTTACGGGACGTTGATTTTTATGATTAAATTATTTTTGACTGCAAAAGTAAAAATATATCATAAAAAATGCCCTGCAAAAAGCAGAGCATTGAATTATTTATTATTAAAATTCTGATGTTTCCATGTCCGACAGACGATGGAAAGTCTTAAAATGACAATTACAGTTTCCTTGCTGTTTCAGTTTCTCTGAATGATTCAATGATATCTCCTACTTTAACATCATTAAAATTCTCAATGTTTAATCCGCATTCCA
>JAUVIG010000193.1 GCA_030592825.1 Chlorobiota bacterium
AAAGAACTTTTCTGGACATTGCAAGTGTGAATACTGCTGTTTCATATTCTTTGGCAAAAAATATTTTTGAAGATATTCACATATCGGGTGGGGGATTGGCACCGATTCCTAAATATTTTGATAAAACAAGAGAATTCTTAAAAGGAAAAGAATTAAATCAAGCAAATTTGAATGATGCAAGTGAAATTCTACTTTCAGAAGTCAGCCCGATAAGCGACATCAGAGGAAGTAAAGAATATAAGAGTTTGCTGTTAAAGCAGTTGTTTTTTGTTCATTTTAAGGAATAAAAACATGATATATTTGGATTGCAATCCGGAAATATTATGTTTATTTTGGATTGTAATCCAAAAAGTTATAAAAAATGCTCCGAAATTTTTTTTCGGAGCATTTTCTTTAAACTTTATAAACTTTGAACTTTTATTTATTTAGCATTTTTAAAAGCACTCAATCCTGCATATACCGCATCTTTACCCAACTCATTTTCAATTCTGATAAGTTGATTAAATTTAGCAATCCGCTCACTTCTTGAACACGAACCGGTTTTAATCTTTCCGGCAGCAACAGCAACAACAAGATCCGCTATAGTTGTATCTTCAGTTTCTCCTGACCGATGTGAAACAAAACAATTGAAATTGTTTTTACCTGCAAGTTCAATAGTCTCTAATGTTTCTGTAACAGAACCGATTTGATTAACTTTGATCAATATAGAGTTTGCAGCTTTTTTATCAATAGCTTCTTGAAGTATTGCCTTATTTGTACAAAGCAAATCATCACCCACCAGTTCAATTTTATCACCTAATTCTTTGACTAAATTTTGCCAACCTTCCCAATCGTTTTCGTCCAAACCGTCTTCTAATGAGATAATCGGATACTTTTCACACCACTCTTTCCATAGCGCAATCATTTCATCCGAAGTCTTTGTTGACTTATCAGATTTAAAGAAGACATATTTCCCGTCTCTGAACATTTCACTGGTTGCAGGGTCAAGAGCAATAGAAATATCATCTCCGGGTTTATATCCTGCTTTTACTATAGCTTCCGTGATAATTTCCATGGCTTCTTCATTGGATTTTAATTCAGGAGCATAGCCGCCTTCATCTCCTACACCTGTGCTGTAACCTTTTTCTTTAAGGATTTTTCCTAAGGTATGAAATGTTTCGGCACCCATTCTGATAGCAGTTTTAAAATCAGGAGCATTGTGAGGTACAATCATAAATTCTTGGAAATCAACATTATTTCCGGCATGAGAACCGCCGTTAATAACATTCAGACTGGGGCAAGGTAATATATGTGCGTTAACACCGCCCAAATATCTGTATAAAGGCACATCAAGTTCATTAGCCGCTGTATGTGCAACTGCCATTGATACTCCAAGGATTGCATTTGCTCCTAATTTTGCTTTATTTGGGGTGCCGTCTAATTCAATCATAGTTCTGTCAATCAGTCTTTGCTTTGTAACATCCATTCCGATTATTGCAGGAGCAATGATAGTATTAACATTTTCAACAGCTTTTAATACGCCTTTTCCTCCGTAACGAGATTTATCTCCGTCTCTTAATTCTACTGCTTCTTTCTCACCGGTTGATGCGCCCGAAGGAACAATTGCTCTGCCTTTTAATCCGTATTCAGTTTTAATTTCAACTTCAACAGTCGGATTTCCTCTTGAATCTAAAATTTCAGCAGCTCTTACTTCTTGTATTTTCATAATATTATACTTTAATGTTTCTAAATTTTTAAAATCGGATGCCGAAATTACAAAAAAAACAAATTGAATATTGTATTTTGATAATAAATTATTAATTTATCTGTTAAATTCTTATCTTTATTGTTTATTTTAGATTAAATATTAAGATAAGTTAAGTAAATGTGTAAAATTAAATTACATATAATATTGATATTGTTTTTGTTTTTTATCAGCATAACCGTAAAAGCTCAAAATGATAAAATTGACAGTCTTAAGATTAAATATAATACTACTGTAGAAGATACTTTAAAAGCTTTGATTTTAATTAATATCGGAAAGGTTTATGAGAATAATTATGAAATTGACAGTTCAATTATTTATTATGAAAAAGCTTTGAATTTATCCGTAGATATTAATTTTAAAAGAGGAATTGCAGATGCAAACTACAATCTTGGGCATGCTTATAATCAGCTTTCGTATTATGACCTGTCAGTTAATTATTACACAGATGCTTTAAAAGTTTATGAAAAATCAGGTGATATTGAAAATAAAGTAAGTTGTTTAACCGGTATTGGAAATGTTTATACTGTAAAAGCACAATACGGAAAGGCAATGGATTATTATTTACGTGCTTTAAAGATAAGTAAAGAGAATAACTTTGATATTCATACTCTCTATTTATATAACAATATTGGTTCTGTGTACAACAGTATAAATGATAATGAAAAAGCAAAAATTTATTATGAACAATCTTTTTATTTAAGTAAAAAATTAAATAATGAAATAGGAAAATCTCTCTATTATACTAATTACGGATTAATTCTTTTAGATGAAAAAAAATACGACGAAGCTTTAGTAAATTTTAATAAATCACTTGCAATTGATACAAAACAGAATGATCCGTTCGATATAGCTATTTGTCTTGAAAATATTGCGGATGTCTATGTTAAACTTAATAAGTTTGAAATTGCTGAAGATTATTATAAACGAGCGTATGAAGAAAATGAAAAAATACCGAATTTGCACGGTAGCTCATCTATATTAATCGGTCTTGGAGACGTTTATTTAACTCAAAATAAATATAAAGAGGCAATTAAAATTTACAACAGTGCTGTTCAAAAATCAATAAGCATAGGAGCGCTTGAATTATCAGTTAAAGCATATAAAAAACTTACTGAATGTTATTTTTCAATAAATGATTTCAAAAATTCACTTTTATATCATAAGTTGTATAAAGAAACAAGTGATTCAGTGTATGAAGAATGTAATAATAGAAAAATAGCAGAATTAGAAGCTAAAAATAAAAAAGATAAAGTTGAAAGAGCAAATAAGTTACTCAAGCAAAAACAAATAATAAGCGAACAAAATTTAAACAGAGCTAAAATTTTTAGAAACTCTATATTAGTTGTATTAGTATTATTCATTGGGTTTGTTATTTTTTTAATCTGGTTTAGCATTAAATTGAGGAAATCAAATTTTGCTTTGAAAAAAAGTAATAAAGAGATAAGAGAGCAAAAAGAAGTTACTGAAAAAATTAAAACCGAACTGCAAATACAAGAAGCGCATTTGCAATCTTTTATGATAAACACTAATGATTTTGTAATTTATAGAATAAAAGTAAATAAAATTGACCAAACATTCGGGGAAGTAGTTTTTTACAGTTCTTCAATAAAGAAAATTCTTGGAGTAAAAAATCCGGATGATTTTGAAAACTGGTTCAAAAATATTCATAAAGACGATTTATTAAGAGTTAAAAGAGCAAATATAATTTCAGGAAATACAGGTAAAATATTTAATGAAACGTTTAAAGTTTATCATGTTGACCGAAATGAATGGATATGGGTAAATGCTGTATCAAGTCCTGTGTTTGAATCTGACGGAACTTATAATTATTTCAACGGAATTATAATTGATATAACTAAACAAAAAAAGCTTGAGCAAAATCTTAAAGAAAGCGAAGAAAAATACAGATATTTAGTTGAAAATATTAGCATTGGTGTATGTGTCTGCAACTATAATGAAGATATTATTTATGCTAATGGAGCAACTGAAATTATTTTTGGTGTTAAAAAAAATAAATTAGTCGGAAGGAATTTAAAAGAATTTATGAGTGAAGATGATTATAATTTAATGAAAGCGAAATCAAAAGGGAGAAGAAATGGGAAAAAAGATAACTATGATGTTGAGATAATTATTAGTGCCGGAATAAAAAGAATAATTAACGTAAGAGCTATTCCGAATATTCAAGAAAATGAAAATATTGGGACAATTGGAATTTTGAGAGATATTACTGAAGAAAGAGCATCAATAGAAGCATTAAGAAAAAGTGAAGAAAATTACAGAAAACTGTTTGATAACAGCCCTGTATCATTATGGGAAGAAGATTATTATGAAATTAAGGAATTATTGATCAAAAAAAGAAAAGAAGGTATAGTTGATTTCAGTTCTTTTTTGGAAAGTAATCCCGACTTTGTTGATTTATGCAATTCTAAATATAAAATATCAAATATTAATAAAGAAACATTAAAACTTCTTAAAGTTGATTCTAAAGAATTTATTTATAACGAACCTGATAAATTTTTCTCCGGTGAGTCGTTTAATCTTTTTAGAAAAATATTAGTTGCTTTTGCTGAAGATGAAAGGAACTTTGTAGGTGAAACTGTACTACATGACATAACCGGAGATAAAATAAATATTCTTCTTAAAATATTTGTATTTGATAATTACAGAAAAGTAATTGTCTCAATGACAGATATAACCTACAGGAAAATATTTGAATCTCAATTGATTGAAGCAAAAAAGCAAGCAGATGAAGCTAACCGATTAAAGAGTGAGTTTCTCGCAAATATGTCACATGAGATAAGAACTCCTATGAATGCAATTATCGGATTTTCAGATATATTACAAAACAGATTAAAAGATCCTGAACATTTATCTTTTTTAAATAAAATTATTCTCAGCGGTAACAATCTGCTGTATCTTATTAACGATATTTTGGACCTTTCAAAGATAGAAGCCGGTAAAATGACCATAGAAAAAGAACCGACTGATTTAAGAGATGTGATCAAAGGGATTACTGAAATATTTTCTGAAAAAATTGAATCAAAGAATTTAGAATTATTGACTGTAATTGATGGTAAATTACCGGTGAAATTATTTTTAGATTCTGTTCGTATAAGACAAGTCCTGTTAAATTTAGTAGGTAACGGATTGAAGTTTACAAATAAAGGCAGTGTTACTGTAAAAATTGAAGCAGATAATGTGTCAGATCAATTTGTTGATCTTAACATTAGTGTAATTGATACCGGTATCGGAATTCCTGAATTTCAAAATGATACAATTTTTGAAAGTTTCAGGCAAGTTGAAGGACAAGATACAAAAGTATTCGGAGGTACCGGATTAGGTTTGTCAATTACAAAAAATCTTGTTGAGATGATGGACGGAACTATTTCTGTAAGCAGTGAGGTTGATATAGGTTCTGAATTTAAAATAATAATTAAAAATGTGGAAATTGTTAAAAGCATTAATCATATAATTAAGAAAGATCAAAAAGATGATATAAATATACCTGATATTAAAATTCTTTATGCTGATGATGTTGAGATAAACAGAGAAGTTGTAAAAATGCTTCTTTTTGATGAAAAAATTGAATTTTTTGAAGCTAAAGACGGAGAAGATGTTTTGGAAATGACTAAAATCGTTAAACCCGATATAATATTAATGGACATAAGAATGCCGAAGATAAACGGTTATGAAGCTGCCAAAATTTTAAAAAGCGATAAAGCATTCAGTTCAATTCCTATTATTGCTTTAACGGCACATGCTGTTAAACCTGAAATTAGAAAATACGGAGATGTTTTTGATGATTATCTCATAAAGCCCATAGTTAAGAGCAAATTATTAGAATCAATATATAAATTTTTCAAAAATTTTGATGCTTAAAGAAGTTAATAATCACACATTTTGCGAGAGAACTTAGCTTAAATAATAATTTTTATTATGAAGAATATTCCACTCATTATTATTCAAATATTTTTTGTTTTTGGAACTCTTAATGCCCAAATGACACAAATTTTCAGAGATGACTTTAATGATAATTCTAATAATTGGCCTGTTGGTAATAATTTGAATATTAGTAATGGTAAATATAATATTTATTGCACAATAGGATATATTTATCAAATGGGTTTAAAAGAAATTCAATTTAATTACAAGAAGGATTATTATATAGAAACTCGAATTAAACAATCTGATACAATTAGGTATGCATCCGGTGGATTGGTATGGGGGAATCGTTCAAAAGAAAATACATTAATATTTAAAGTTTCTGCAAAAGGATGGTATAAAATTATAGGATATCGAAATAATCAACCTTTTGAAATAAAAAAGAAAACTTTGGCTACTTCAATAATCAAACCGGCTCTTAATTATAATGTTATTGCAATAAAAAAAATCGGTAATATTTTAAACTATTATATTAACGGGCAGAAAGTACATTCATCAGCCACTTATCCGACATATGGATATAATTTAGGTTTCATTGCATCAAATAAAGCCGGAGTTCATGTTGATTATTTATTAGTAAAAGCCGAAAAGAAAACAATTAACTTAATAAGTAATAATCTCTCAAAATATTCTAAAGAGAATATGGGGCTGAATATCAATTCTCCTTATCATGAAATTGCACCGGTAATTGCACCTGACGGTAAGACATTATATGTAGCAAGGTCTTATCATCCTCTAAATGAAAAACCAATAAGTAAGTATGATATATGGTATTCAACTTTAGGATCAGACGGAACATGGTCAAAGTTAAAAAAAATGGGAAAGCCCTTGAATAATTCCGGTGATAATGTAGTGATTTCTGTCAGCCCGGATAATAACACTTTATATTTGGAGACATTGTATAACAGCAACGGAAGTTTTAAAAGTGATCAAGGAATTTCAGTTTCATACAGAACAACATCCGGATGGTCAATTCCGAAAAAAGTCAATATTATAAATTATTACAATAAAAATGAATTTGAAAGTTTTGCTTTTTCACCAAACAGAAAAGTCTTGATTTTATCAATTGAAAGAGATGGCGGTTACGGTGAAAAAGATATGTATGTCAGTTTTCTTCAATCAGACGGATCATACAGCGAACCTAAAAATATGGGTTCTGTATTAAACAGTTATCTGGGAGAAGGCACACCATATATTGCCCCCGATAATAAAACAATGTATTTTTATTCATACACTGAAGCCGGATACGGAAATGCAGATATTTTTGTATCAAAACGTTTGGATGAAACATGGACAAAATGGAGTAAACCTAAAAATCTTGGAAAAAAAATAAATTCTAAAAAATGGGATGTCTATTATACTGTTGCTGCAAAAGGGGATTATGCTTATTT
>JAUVIG010000223.1 GCA_030592825.1 Chlorobiota bacterium
TCAAGTCATATAATTCAATATGAATCTCCAACATGGTTCTATATGTTTACAGATGGTTTCCAAGATCAATTCGGAGGACCAAATGACAGAAAATATATGATCAAACGGTTAAAAGAATTATTATTAGATATCCATTATAAACCGATGCAAGAGCAACATGATATCTTAAAAAAAGAAATCGAAGATTGGATGATAGATTCTCATCAAACTGATGATATATTGTTAGCTTGCATTAAGTTATAGCAAAAAGGGAAATTAAAATCAAACATTATGATAAGGAAAATTTTTAGATTGATACTAATCGCATTAGTATCAATCATTTTTGTTGTTACTTCATGTAAAACAAAATCATTATCTGTAAGAGTTCTCAGACCGGCTGATATATACGTTCCGGGAAAAATTAAAACTCTGGCCGTTGTAAACAGAAGCTTACCCGCAAAAGGAGACGGAAGCAGAGTCGTAAATGTATTAGAAGGTTTAGTTACAGGTGAAGGTATTTTTGTTGACAGAAATGCTTCTGAAAGATGCATATCCGGATTGGCTGACGGATTACTTAACTCCCCGAGATTTACTATAACAGTGCCGACAGGATTAGATATAAGAGGAACCGGCACTGCACAATTTCCCAAACCATTACAATGGACACAAGTTGAGAAAATTTGTAAAGATTATTCAGCTGACGGCTTAATCTTATTAGAAACATTTGATTCTAATATCTCAAGAAATTTCGGAGTTAAACAAAAAACAAAAAAAGAAAACGATGTTGATGTTAAATACACAGAACATATAGCATCAATTGATATTGATGTTAATACAGGTTGGAGAATTTATTTTCCTTCAGAAAAAAAGATTGTGGATCAGAATGTTTTTGTTGATCGTAAAGGTTGGGACGGAAAAGGTTTAACGAAAAGAGAAGCAGAAAGGAATTTGCCGAAAATAGAAAGAGCGGTTGAAGATGCCGGATACTTTGCCGGAAAACAATATGCACACAGAATATCACCAACATGGATATGGGTCCCAAGGAAATATTATATAAAAGGGAACGATGATTTTAAAGATGCAAAATATAAAGTTCAAGCAAAAAGGTGGGAAGATGCAGCATTAATATGGAAAAAATATGTCAATGATGTTGATTATAAAGTTGCCGGTTATGCTTGCTATAATATGGCTTTGGCTTCTGAAGTTATGGGAGAATTTGAAATTGCTTTAGATTGGGCTCAAAAAGCATATTCAGAATACCGATTAAAATCAGCAAGAGAATATATTAATATTCTGGAAAACAGAATAAGAGATGCAGAAGCCCTTAACAGGCAAATGAATGAATAATTGAATCGAAACAATAAAGATACAAATATACAGTTATGCATATGAACATATTTTAATTGCATAACAAAAAAAGAAATGATGAATTTTAAAAGCACAATATTTTTAATACTGTTGATTAGTTCAACAACAACACTATTTGCAAAGAATGCAAGTTTATCAGGTAAAGTGATAAACAATATTAAATACGAAGAAATTTATCTTCAAGATATTTCATTTAATACACTTGAAACTCAAAAACCGGATAAAGACGGAAACTTTAAGTTTGATACAAAATTTAATAAGTTTGATTTTTATTTAATAGCATTTGACAAAGAAAATTATGTTATCTTTTTTCCGGAACCCGGAGAGCAAACAGTTATAACCATTGACCTTGAAGACATTAAGAATCCGGAAATAATAAATTCTGTTCATTCTGATTTATATTATAAATTCAACAATAAATTAGAAACATTGAAAAAGAACGGAGACAGGGTTGATTTTGTAAAAAAAATGATTAATGAAAACCCTAATTCACCTACTTGCATTTTCTTCATTAATATTTTAAATACAAAAGATTATTTTTCTTATCATGAAAAATTAAGTGAAGGTCTTAGTAAATATTCTTATAACAAATTTATAAAAGATTATATTACAAAAACAGAGAATGCAAAAAAACTTATAGTAGGCAATGAGGCTCCTGATATTGTTTTAAATGATCCTGACGGGAAAACAATTAAGCTGTCTTCATTAAGAGGGCAGTATGTATTAATTGATTTTTGGGCTTCTTGGTGTGGCCCTTGCAGAATGGAAAATCCGAATAATGTTAAGTTATACAATAAATATCATGATAAAGGATTTGAAATATACGCCGTTTCTTTGGATAAAAACAAAAACTCTTGGTTAAAGGCAATAAAAGATGATAACTTAGCATGGATTCATGTAAGCGATCTTAAATATTGGAAATCTGAAGGAGCGAAGATATACAATGTTACAGGAATTCCTCATACAGTACTGCTTGATAAGGAAGGAAAAATTATTGCAAACGGTTTAAGAGGCAATTTCTTGAAACTGAAATTGGAAGAAATATTCAGGGAATAATATAGTTTTTTTCGGAAGTTTCCGAAAAAAAGCCAACTTTGTTGGATTTTGTGTATTTAAGTTACAATGATTAAATGCTACAATGATTAAATGCTTAAATAATTGAATATTCTAAAATTGATATATAGTCAAAGAAATAAAAGTTTTGTTAAATATCAAGATGTATTTTTTTATTATAGCATTACAGCATTTAATCATTGTAGCATTAGTTAATGTAACAGGAACAATTTTAATTATAAACAACAGAATTATTAGACAACCCCGAAACAAGTGCGGGGCAAGCTATGTTTGTTTATAATTTTAAATAATGGCAGAATGACAGCTTTACCTGATAAACCAACTCTTAAAGATCTCCAATATCATATAAAAAAAATAGGAGAAGAAAGAGCTTGGGATAAAAATAATTATCTGGAAATTTTTTTATTGCTCTCGGAAGAAATAGGCGAATTAGCAAAAGCTGTAAGAAATTATGCCGGTTTATATACCGAAAAAAATATTGAAAAAAACAAATTTGAACTGGAAGAAGAGTTTGCAGATGTTTTGAATTATTTATTTGATCTTGCAAATTGTTTTAATATTGATCTTGAAGAAGCTTTCAGAAAAAAAGATAAAATAAATGCCGAAAGAACTTGGGCTTCAAAAAACAATACCTAAAAAAGAATTATTAACAAAGATTATTTTCAAACGATACAAAAACATAATACTATGAAAACAAAATTATTGATCCTTACAATCAGCCTACTCCTTTTTAGTTTTACGAATCATGCTCAAACTGTGATTAATAATGCAGAATTGTTAAAATCTGAATTAGATACAATTTCTAAAAACAAATTACTTATTAATTCTGTTGCACTTAATCAAACCGGAGATTGGATTATTCTATACGGTGATATTGGATATTCTTTTGTGAATATGCCCGAAAAACTTACAGCATTACTCGATACCCTCAATAAAAATCAAAAGCTGTTGAAAGATATTGATTTTATTGGTGATGCAGGCTGGGTACTATTATCTGAACAAAATGCCTTTTTTACAGATTCTGTTCCGGAAAAGGTATTAGCATCTCTTAAAAGGATAAACCAAAGGGGAGAGTTTATGAATAGTATAAGCATAGGAAAAGATAAATCGGGAATTATTTTATACGGTAAAAATTCATTTTCTCAAGAATATATATCTGATCAAATAAAGAAAAAACTCAATAACTTAAGAAGCAGAAATCAAAATATAAAAGATGTTTCGTTTTTAAAAGACGAAGGATGGATAATACTTTATGCAAGCAAAGGTTTTTCGTATAATAAAATCCCGGATGCTTTATCATTAAAAATTAAAGAATTAGTTCAAAACGGTTCTGAATTAAACAGAGTGTTTTTCCTTTTGGATAAATGGATTTTAGTATATGATAACTATAAATATGTGAGTAATTTATAAATCATTATTATGAAGTATCTGCCTGTTTTATGTTATTAATACCAACCCAACATAGTAACAAATAAAAAGTAAGTTGCTAAGCGTAGATTTTATCTACGCTTTATCATTTTTGACAATTTTTCTTCTTGAGTTTGACAGCAAAAAGGGTTAATCGTCAAATAGTCAGCACTATACATTTTTGCCCAAGCACTACTTTTTTTATAAAATACTGAAATACCATCCTTTGCGATAAGTTTTAAGGTTGCAAATTGCGTCCATAAAGAATTACAAAGAATATATAAAACAAACCGAAAAAGCCTTATATTTGCAATAAAACAAGGAACAATGAAAACAGCGGAAATTAAAGCGGATTTACATAATCTTATAGAAAAAACAGAAGACATCAATATTTTAAAAGCCTTAAAAGTGTTGCTGAAAAAACAATTTGCATCAGATAAATCCGAACAAAAAGACTTTTGGGATGAACTTCCGGAAACGGTTAAAGAAGAAATTGAAGAGTCAATAAATGAAGCTGACAAAGGAAGTGTTTATACACATGAAGAAATCATGCAGGAAATGAAAGAAAAATACAATATTGAATTATGAAAGTAATTTGGACGAGTAAGGCAAAAATAAGTTTTAGCAAAACACTTGATTATCTTAATGAAAACTGGACACAAAAAGAAATCGACAACTTTGCGAACGAGACAAGAAAAGTAATCTTTCAAATACGGCAAAATCCTTTTATGTACATAGCATCCAAAAAGAGTAAGAACATAAGAAAGGGCTTTGTAAATAAAAAAGTCAGTTTGTTTTACAGAGTCAAAAAACGAAAAAAAGAAATAGAACTTCTTCTGTTTTGGAACAATATGCAAAACCCAGAAGACCTTAAATATTAGAGCATATGTTGGGCTTAACCTGTCTAAGTCGTTTTATCCGTTCAGCATAGCTTTGCTATGTCGGATATAGACAGTAGGCTCTTACTTACATAAATGCGAGAGCATTTACTAAACAAAGCAAAGAAAACAAATCGGGTATAATAAACAAAATGAAGAAAAAACTCTCTAATAATCGTAGTATAAAAAATTACAACAACATAAATTTACTATAATGAGATTTATAAGCATTACTCTGATATTACTGATATACTCACAAACAATAAATTCCCAAAACAGTTTTTCCGCTAAACTTAATATCCCGAATGAAACAGTTCAAGGAGAAACAATTTTATTCGAATTGGATATTTTTAAACCTAAAGATGTAAGAAGCTATACAGTTTTTACACAACAATTCCCTAAAAGTTTTTATGTGAAAGCAAAAGACATTAACGGTGCAGAATTTTCATATGAAAATAACTTGCTGACATTAACATGGTTAAGAATCTCCGGTGATTCGAAAGTTTCGGTGGTATATGAAGTATCATCTTTGTATGGAGTTACCGGGAAATTTAATTTTTCAGGTAATTTGACCTATTTAATCGGCCATAAACTGGGAAAGTTTGATCTTAAGAATTATGAACTGACTGTTTTAAAAGAGAAAAGGCTTGTTACCAATAATGTTATTACAAATTATGATCCCATAATTAAAGTTACCGGCAATTCATACAAAGATGTGTCTTGTACCGGAAAGCAAACATTCAATAAAAAAAAGAATGTTTATGAAATTGAATTGAAAATTAAGAAAAAAGATGCCGGATCGTATAATATTGTTGAGAAAATACCAAGCGGTTTTAATTTTACAGAACATAATTCTGCCGGTGCAAAAGTATTCAAATCAAAAGATAAAATTCAATTCTATTGGGAATCAATACCTGATTCAAAAGAAGTTATAATTAAATATTGGTTAAAACCGGCTGACGGAGAAACTTCACTTCCAAAGTTACAAGGCAAGTTATCATTCATTATTGACAATCAAATAGTTAATATTCCGATTATTCATGAGTAAGCTGAATTTACAATAATAATCTGCACATACCTAATGTAACTATAGTAGTATTATGCCAAGTGCAAAGTTTACAATATTTCATCCGAACAAAGCTAATTTTGTCTGCTCTGTCGGTGTTATTCTTTGTCTTAATTGCTTGTAATTTATAGTATTGTCTTTTGTTTGTTTATGCGTTTTCATTATTTGAACAATATCAATCCGCATTAATAAATCTTTTGTTATTGAACGTTTTGAGTCGCTGAAAATCAATGATTTTAAAAAGTTTTTTGTGTCTTCGGATTGTAATAATGACCAAATAATTTCAGCTTCTTCTAAATCATCAAAACCTATGAAATAACATGTGTCATCCAGCATTATAGGCTTTTTTTCATTTGGTTTTATTAATGTGAAATTCAATTGTTTATACATCCCGGAAATTGCCACTTTAAATTGCTTGAAAGAATAATCGCCTATTCCGAAAATTGAGAACAGAGGTTTACCTTTGTAAATACTTGATTTTCTTTTGTTAAACTTGAGTTTTCTACAGTTTCAATTTTAAACTATATAAATACATGAGTTATAGTATTTTAAAACAACACTTAGTGTATGGTTAAATTAATTTTTAATATCACATAGCTTAAATATTTTCCACA
>JAUVIG010000332.1 GCA_030592825.1 Chlorobiota bacterium
AAATATAATAAACAATCTGACTGCGTTAAATTTTTTTGCAATAACTACGGCTATTCCAAAAAAATTATGCCTTGCATCTTGTTCATTATATTTGTTTCTTGAAAGAAATTAATTATTAGAGGTTGCCATATTAATACTAACGTTTAATTCAAATAACATGAAAAATCTGCTGATCACAGTATCATTAACATTTGCTTTGTTTTCATCTTGTAATTTATTTCAAAAAAGCTTGATTAAAGAAGACGGCTTATATGCAAAAATTATTACAACCAAAGGGGATATTATTGTTTACCTTGAATTTGAAAAAACACCCTTAACCGTTGCCAATTTTGTTGGTTTGGCTGAAGGTCAAATAAAAAATGATGCAAAAAAACCCGGAGAGCCGTATTATAACGGTATAATCTTCCACAGAGTTATTAAAGATTTTATGATACAGACAGGAGACCCTGCAGGAACCGGAAGAGGAGGACCCGGATATAAATTTAAAGATGAATTTCATCCTGATTTGAAACATGATAAAGCAGGGATTTTATCAATGGCTAATTCCGGTCCGGGAACTAACGGCAGCCAATTTTTTATTACACATAAAGATACACCATGGCTTAATAACAAGCACAGCATATTCGGACATGTAGTTGAAGGGCAGGATGTTGTAAACAATATTCAGACCGATGATAAAATAATTGAAGTCATAATAATAAGAAACGGCAAGAAAGCAAAGAAATTTAATGCCCTTGAAACATTTAACAAGCTCAATGAAAAATAAATATAGTCGAAAATATAAAAGTTTGGTTATAATATCAATATGTATTCTATTAATTAACATTTTATTTTAGCATTTAATCATTTTAGCATTAGCCAATGTATCAGAAACTTAAATATTAACAACAAAATTATAGACAACCCCGAAACAAGTGCGGGGCAAACTATGTTTGTTTATAATTTTAAGTAATGGTATATTTGACAATAAATTCAAATTTTTAAACATATAAATTCATACTTAATATGGCTGATAATTTTGGTGAAATCGTTCAAATAATCGGACCTGTTATTGATGTTAGTTTTGAAAAAACAGGATCAAACTTACCTGACATATATGAATCTTTAGAAATTACAAGAGATGACGGAAGTCTTTTAATTGTAGAAATTGAACAACACATAGGTGAAAATACAGTCAGAACGATTGCAATGGACTCTACCGACGGATTACAAAGAGGAATGAAAGTGAAAGTTACCGGAAGTCCGATAAAAATGCCTGTCGGTGAAAAAGTTAAAGGAAGGGTATTAAATGTTATCGGTGATACAATTGACGGTTTACCTCAATTAGATAAATCAGACGGTTATTCTATTCATAGAAAAGCACCTGAATTTAAAGAATTATCTACTTCATCAGAAGTTCTTTATACAGGAATCAAAGTAGTTGATTTAATAGAACCTTATGTTAAAGGAGGTAAAATTGGTTTATTTGGTGGTGCAGGCGTTGGTAAAACTGTACTTATCCAAGAATTAATCAATAATGTTGCAAAAGGATATAAAGGTATGTCTGTATTTGCAGGTGTCGGAGAAAGAACACGTGAAGGTAACGATTTGCTGAGAGAAATGATTGAATCCGAGATTGTTAAATACGGTGATGCTTTCAATGAATCAATGGCAAAAGGAGGTTGGGACTTGTCTCTCGTTGATTTGGAAAAAATTAAAGAATCACAAGTTTCAATGATTTTCGGTCAAATGAACGAACCTCCCGGAGCACGTGCAAGAGTTGCTCTTTCAGGACTGTCTGTTGCTGAAAAATTCAGAGATGGTGACGGCAAAGGAAAAGGTAATGATATTTTATTCTTTATTGATAATATTTTCCGTTTTACACAAGCAGGTTCAGAAGTCTCTGCTCTTCTCGGGAGAATGCCTTCAGCTGTTGGTTATCAACCTACATTGGCTACAGAAATGGGAGTAATGCAAGAAAGAATTACCTCAACTAAACACGGCTCAATCACATCAGTTCAAGCAGTTTATGTGCCGGCTGATGATTTAACTGATCCTGCCCCCGCAACAACATTTTCACATCTTGATGCAACTACAGTATTAAGCAGAAAACTTGCAGCACTCGGAATATATCCGGCTGTTGATCCTTTGGATTCTTCATCAAGGATTTTAACTTCTGATATAGTAGGGCAAGAGCATTATGATACAGCTCAAAGAGTAATTAATATTTTACAGAGATATAAAGAACTGCAAGATATTATTGCAATTCTCGGTATGGATGAGTTGTCTGAAGAAGATAAATTGACTGTTCACAGAGCAAGAAGGGTTCAAAGGTTCTTATCACAACCTTTCTTTGTAGCAGAACAATTTACAGGATTAAGCGGTGTATCAGTACCTATTGAAGAAACAATCAAGGGTTTTAATATGATTGTTAACGGTGAAACAGATAAGTACCCTGAAGCAGCATTTAACCTTGTAGGAAATATTGAAGAAGCCATTGAAAAAGGTGAAAAAATTCTTAAAGAAACTGAAAAATAACAGACAGCCTTCAGTCAACAGTTAAAAAAACAAAATTTTACAAGATAATAATTATGTTTTTAGAAATTGTAACCCCCGAAAAAACATTATTCAGTGAAGAGATCAAATATGTACAAGTTCCCGGCAGTAAAGGGAAATTTGGTGTTTTGAAAGATCATGCTCCTTTAATTTCTACTCTGGAAGAAGGGGAAGTTATTATTATTAATGAAAATGATGAAGAGAAAATTATTGACATTAACGGAGGCGTTATTGAAATTCTGAAAAATAATATAATTATTTTGCTTAAAATGTAAGAGTTAAAAATATTTATAAAAAGGGGTCGTAAAATTTGCGAGCCTTTTTATTTTTTTCTGACAGCAATATATTTAACCAGATCAATTAGAGCTGTTTTGGCGGTAGAATCAGGGTATTTGTCTAAAACCTGAATTGCCTTATCTTTATATTCATTCATTTTCTTTTCTGAATAATCCATACCTCCTTTGTTTTTTACAAAATCAATTATTTCTTTAACTTTATCATTATTAGAATTATACTTTCTGATAATTTTTAAAATCTTCTTTTTTTCTGAATTATTTGAATTATTAAGGGCATAAATTAAAGGAAGAGTCATCTTCTTTTCTTTGATGTCATTTCCGGTAGGTTTACCGGTTAAATTAGTTTTTTGATAATCGAAAAGATCGTCTTTGATTTGAAATGCAATTCCGGCATATTTTCCGAATTCTTTCAATTTTTGAATATCTTCATCATTTGCATTTGCAGATTTTGCACCGGCTGCTGTACAAGAAGCAATAAGAGTTGCTGTTTTTTTATATATTATTTCAAAATATGTTTCTTCAGTAATATCAAGTTTGCGTGATTTCTCAATTTGAAGAAGTTCGCCTTCTGCTATTTCCTTTACAGCTTCCGATACGATTTCTAAAAGTTGATATTCTTTATTGTTAATTGCAAGTAATAAGCCTTTCGATAACAAAAAGTCTCCTGTAAGAACTGCAATTTTTGATTTCCACAACGCATTTATTGAAAAAAAACCTCTGCGTTTATCTGAATTATCAACAACATCATCGTGTATTAGTGTTGCTGTATGCATTAATTCTATTAATGTTGCTGCTGTATAGGTGCTTTTATTAACCTCTCCGAAAAGTATTGCCGTAAGGAATACAAACATCGGTCGCATTTGTTTTCCCTTTCTTCGAATGATATAATTCATAACAATATCAAGCAAAGGGACTTTAGTCTTTACGGCCTCTTTGAAAAACATATTAAACTCTTTCATCTCAGGCTTAACGAGAGCCTTAATTTTTTTAATTTCAGACATTCATCAAAATTTTCTTTTTCATTATTGAAACAACATTAAACGTCCTCTTCCGCATTTTGCATCTCCCCAAAAAGCAAAGAAATAGTTCACTTCAAAAATGACTTGTACAGATAAAGGATTTGTTGATTCTGTGATTGTATAATTCGGTATATAAAAACCGTCGTTAACTACATTAAAATTTCTGTTTGGGATAAGATCTGTAAAAGAATAAGCAATTCTTGCTCCCAAATTTATATCAATTCTTTCAGTCTTGAACAAAGCTGTTCCAAAACCAATAACACCACTTGTAAATTTCGGCCCGTAATTATCAATTAATTCACTTGAGGTTCTTAAAACTGCTGAATTAGAATTTGTTTCTGAAACTGAATTGACTGTTGAAAATTTACCGCCAATTTCAAAATATCCGCCGGTATATCCGGTATATCTAAAAAAAGGAACAATATCAATTGTTTTCAATGTTATTTTTTTATCATAAATAACATTATTATTATTGATTGTATATTCTTGGCCATAAGTTGAAAACAACAGGTCTGAACCAAATCCGAGATTTTCTCCGTATGAGAAAGTAAATCTGACTCCGTATGATTGGCTTAATGTAAAATAATTCAAACTTACATTCGAATCATTTTTCAGGTCAGTGTTTAGAAAAACAGAGTTTCCTATTCCTGCTTTTACCGCTAAGCTGAACCATTTTATTGTTTGTGTCTTTCTTTGAGCTGAAAGGGTATTCATAAACAGCATACTTATTATTAAAAAAAGAGTTAATTTTTTCATGGCAGTTAATTA
>JAUVIG010000393.1 GCA_030592825.1 Chlorobiota bacterium
AAAACTTGAGATTCTCCTTTATTTATAATCAGTATTGAGATTATTAAAAGAATAATGATTTTGTAAAAATGTAGTTTTTTCATAATTAGATTTTTTTTAAATTATTTAAACAAAGATAATTCATATCAAATCTATTGTCAATTTTTGTTTGTATAAATTGAGCAATTTATACAGATAAGATGTTTATAAAAGACAGTATTATGCAAATATTTATACATCAAAATACCCACAAGTCACGGTGTGAATATCTTAATACACAGCAATTTATAATATTTATTAATCACTTTTTCAGAACAATTCATGCCGTAACTGTCAGTTACTACCGGTTCTGCCATTATTTTACCGGGAGGAATGAATAAATTCCAAATTCCAAGCAATAAATCTTAAACCTGACTACCGAGAGCTAAGCAAATCACAATATTTAATAACATTTTTTTCGGTTATAACGATTTTTGGACAATACAAAAAAATCCCGCACGAATGCGGGACCCAAAATCTATGAAAAAAAACTACACAAATTACTGCAAAACTACTGACAGTAATTTTATTTTGAATGAATTATTTTAGTGTTATAGTATTTCAGTAAACATCTTCTAATATGAATTACAGATATATATATGAGACTAAATCTTTTCATTTATATTTTATAAATACATAACACTAATTCTCTAAAACACCTATTACACTAAAATACTATTACACAATTTTTAATTATTTTGTATTAATTCTTTTAATTCTTGGATTTGTTTTTTAAGTTCATCGTTATCTTTTCTTAGTTGTTCAATTTGTAATTGTTGTTCGTAATTTGCTTTATAATTATAAGTTGTCATTTCATCTGTTAATATCCAAAAAGTTCCGCCTGTTAATGCTTCAGGTAAAGAGTTTGGGTCTAATTCGATTAAACCCCTTTCTGTTTTGTAATCAATCATATCAGGGTCTTTACCTTTTGGCGGAAAATTTAAAATCTCTTCAGTAACATTTCTGTCAATAAATGCAGCTGCACCCTGATTATGAAGATCATCGTAATATATGTCGTCCCAAGCATAAGAAGTTGTTCCCAAGTCAGACCCTTTATTAGTTCTCGGTCTTATAGTGGCGCCACCAAATTCAATATTACCTCCTTCTCTTTGGATATACAAAGTGCTTGAACTTCCATTATTTCTCCCCATAATTTCATTATCGTCCATTATTATATTAAGTCCTGTTACCGAACCGGATATGAAATAACCACTGGCTGCAGTTGCTAAAACTGCATCATTTCCTCCGGTAATATGAAGTTTTGTATACGGAGAAGAAGTATTAATACCAACTCTATCGGTACTAAAATTCCCATATATTAATGGTGATGCAGTATTTGAATTATCTATATATAATTTGTTTGAACCTGTATAATTGTAACCGGCATTATAACCTATAAAAACATTACCTGAACCAAGTGCATTATAACCGGAAAAAGCCCCTATAGCAGTATTATTAATGCCTGAAACATTTAAACGAACAGCTGCTGCTCCAAAAGCAGTATTATTTCCTCCGGTCGTAGTGTTTTGAAGAGCACTTGACCCGACAGCAATATTGAATGAAGCAGTTGTGTTGGAGGAAAGGCAATTATTCCCTACAGCTGTATTATCTGCACCACTTGTATTGTTGGTGAGTGCATTTGCACCGACAGCAGTAAGATAATCACTTGTTGTATTATCATACAAAGCTGAACGTCCGATAGCGGTATTATGATGACCTGTAGTATTACTGTATCCTGCACTATAACCAATAAATGAATTATCATATCCGCTGGAATTATTACGACCGGCCTGATAACCAACAAATACATCATAACTTCCTGATGTTAAATAACCTGTTTCATATCCGAAAAAAGCATTATTTGAGCCGTCTGAAGAAAATGCTGAGCGATATCCGAAGAAAGAATTATTTGAACCGTCAGCCCAATAACCTGAAAGTGACCCGAAAGCGGAATTATAATTTCCGGCAGTACTTTCTCGCAGTACTCCTCCTCCGACAGCTGTATTATTGCTTCCTGTTAAATTTTGTTCAAGCGTACTTCCACCCAATGCGACATTTAGTGTTCCTGATGTTGTGTTTTCCATACTTCTGTTTCCTATTGCTGTATTATCAATTACTGTAGTTGTACTGGACAGTGCGTTATAACCGATAGCTACACAATAGTCTCCGCTAATATTATTTGTAAAAGCATTATACCCGATTGCTACATTATATCCTCCTTCAGTGTTATCGTGTAATGCATTAGGTCCGATTGCAACATTTCGAATACCGTCAGCATTAGTGTAAAGTGCATCCGGTCCTATTGCTGTATTGCTGTTACCCGTTGTATTCGAAAATCCGGCACGGTACCCGATAAATGAATTTTGAGTTCCGCCGGAATTAGTTCTTCCGGCTTCATTTCCCATAAAAACATTATTACTTGCCGTGCTTAAGTATCCGGCATAGTAACCTAAAGACACATTGTTACTGCCTGATACATTAGAATAACCGGCATGATCACCAAGAAAAACGTTACTTGCTCCTGTTTGGTTTAAATAACCTGAATAGTATCCCATAAATACATTACTTGCTCCGTTATTATTATATCCGCACCTGGTACCTATCATTACACTGTTTTGACTGATATTAGCATTACGACCGGCATAAGAACCAATCATTACACAGTCGTCTGCATCATCAGCATTATAGCCGCTGTAATATCCCATTATAACATTATTATTATCTAATGTTGCTAATCGGCCGGAATAATACCCAATAACAGAATTATAATTTCCGTCAAAATTTGCTCTTCCGGCACCAGTTCCTAAAAAAGTGTTGTTTGTTCCGGTTGTATTATATCTACCGGCATAATAACCTATCATTAAATTATTTTCTCCTTCAGTATTTGCATAGCCGCTGTAATTTCCGACAAAAACATTATTAGCTCCCGTAGTATTTGTGAATCCGGCACTATAACCGCCAAAAAAATTATTAGAGGCTGTTGTATTATTTGTTCCTGCTTGGTAGCCGAAGAATACATTTCTGTGTCCGCTTAAATTATCATAACCGCTTAAATTTCCGATAAAAACATTATTAGTTCCGGTTGTGTTAAAATATCCGGCTCTGTAACCGCCGAAAAAGTTATTAGATGCAGTAGTATTACTTTTCCCTGCTTCATAACCGTAAAAAGAATTATAATCACCTGTTGTATTATCGTGACCGGAGTTTTCCCCTACAAAAGTATTACTAAAGCCGGTTGTATTACTTGTTCCTGCTTCTTTTCCTATCATAACATTATTGTAGCCCGTTGTATTTGAATACCCTGCTATATTACCAACAAATACATTATCATCACCCGATAAATTTGAGTAACCGGTTTGGTAACCTATAAATACATTATTTGTACCGATTGTATTTGAGAAACCACTTTCAAAACCCTCCCCACCTATACCCCATACGAAACAGCTGCAGCAATGGATGCATATGAGGAATTAACTAGGATACGCTTGTTAGACTGCGGTGACGCGGCCAATGAGATTAATTGTAGCTGCCTTGATAATAATCGCTGCCTTAAAAAAATTGACGCCGAAAAACAGATCGTATCAAATGTCGCCCAGGCACTGAACGCGTTAGAATCAAAAAACTGTATAACCTGTACTACGCGGCCTCAAATGATTTTGGCGATCAGACTCTTAGATGACTCAATGGATACAGATCCTAGTGCCATTTTTAGGCTGCTTGCTCAAATTCAGCGCCACGTGGGCTGCAGATCCGTCATTGTCTACAACATAAAAGAACGAAACCTTCGGCGTCTCACCAACATACTCCGTATATATGAGAAAATTACCGGAAGGGCGTGGAGCAAAGATCAGTTTGTTTTATTCTACTATTTACCTGATATTGAACAGCCTGGACAACGTCGCTACTATACATGGATCTTTGGCGGGGAACGATTTGACGATACGATCATGTTAAACTCACAGATTCTTTTAACGAATCAAGGACAGATGCTTACAGAAACTACCCAAAACATTGCTGTCCCCAATTCTGATTTTATGGAACAATACCATCTC
>JAUVIG010000489.1 GCA_030592825.1 Chlorobiota bacterium
AAAGGAGAAGACAGCATATTTTTTTACACCAACCTTGACAAAACAAGAATTACTACATTCGATACCGATCTGAAAGGACGTTCCGGAGGTTTTGCAGTAGGCAGATACGGAACAGCAAAAGGAGATGCGGACAGCTTATTCTTTTATACAAATATAGACAGCACAAGAGTTTATACCGACGGCAGCGGAGCAAAAGGAGCTTCCGGTGGATTTGCAGTAGGAAGATACGGTACTGCAAAATATGTGGCAAATACATTTTTTCATACAGCAAAAGACAGTACCAGAATATATGTTCCTGATAGCGGTGTTGCCGGGGAAATCGGCGGTTTTGCCGTTACAGGGAATAATACCGGTGTAACAAATGATTATTTTAATGTTACGGGAAATACGAATATTGATACCATTGATAATGAAAACAGGATTATGTGGTACCCACAAAAAAATGCATTCTTGGGTGGTGAAGTTCATGTAGGATCTGTTGACAGTGTCGGGGAAAATTCAGTGGCATTAGGATACAGATCAATAGCAATGGGAGATTTTTCACAAGCATTCGTTTATGAAAGTAAAGCTTTGGGAGATTATTCCACAGCGATAGGCTATAAAGCAGAATCTGATTCAAATTCTTTTGCATTTGGATATTCTGCTAAAGCAATCGGAAATGATGCTTTTGCTTTTGGGTCAGGAGCATTGGCTGTTGCTGATAAAAGCTTTGCTTTTGGTTCCGTTGGTATAGACTTTAGCGGAAACCCGACCGGGGATTATACGAAGGCTTTGGGAGAAAATTCATATGCTTTCGGATTAGGATCAGTTTCATCAGCAAGAGGTGCATTTGCTATCGGTACAGCCGATACTGCATCAGGAACTTTCTCAACATGTATAGGTTATTATTCAAAAGCTACAGGTTCAGGTTCTATAGCAATAGGTCGTGAAGTAGTATCATCCAATTTGTATACTTTTGCAGCAGGATATAGAACAGTTGCATCCGGAATACGTTCTGTAGCAATGGGACAAGAATGCACTTCTTCCGGTTCAAGATCATTTTCTACCGGAAGGGATAATGAATCGAGTGGGGACTATTCTGTGTCGTTTGGAAGACAGGATACTGCCAGCGGACATTATTCAACTGTATTTGGTTATCAAAACAAAGCAACAGGAAACTATTCTTTCTCATCCGGTTATATAACTACTGCACAACCATATGCTGCTTTTGTAATCGGAAGATATAATGTTATTTCAGGTACACCGGGAACATGGTCATCCGGAGAACCTTTATTAGTGGCAGGAAACGGGACAAGTGTTACTCCAAGTAATGCATTGACATTATATAAGAACGGGAACTTGAATATTGCAGGAGTATATTCTTCATCTGATATTGACCTGAAAGAAAAAATTGAACCTGTTAAGAACGTTTTACCGATAATCCGAAAAATTAAACCAATTTATTTTGAGTTTAAAAACAAAGATATTTATCCGGATAATCGCCAAATCGGATTTTTTGCTCAAGATGTTCAGAAATATTATCCTGAAATGGTATTGCAAGGAGAAAACGGAATGTTATCCGTTGATTATTCAAAAATGACAGTTGTTCTTCTACAAGCAATTAATGAACAGCAAGAAATGATTGAACAGCAACAAGAAGAAAATCTTAAATTGAAAGAACAAATTGAAGAAATTAATAAGAAACTTGATGTTTTAATGGGAAAATAATAATATCACTAAGAATAATAAAGGGTGTCAATCATGACACCCTTTTTATCATTAATATTCAAAATCTTATTAAAATAACTTATAACATATTAGTTCGAGATATCTTAAGATAATATATATTATCCATATAATTAATATTAACCATAAAAGAATTTTATACGATTTATTATATTTTTTCACATAAACAATAATGAGTATCAGAATAATAATTATTAAGATTATAAGATACCATATTGTAACAGGATAACACGGTTTAAAGATTTCATCAAAAACAGAAATTTGAAAATCTTCAGGATTGACTTCGGGAGGAATATTAACAATAGTAAATGTATAACTTCCGTCAAGATTATCGACTTCATTTTCTATAATCGGTTCTAAAACAGTTTCTCTATTTTTTATTTTAGTTTTTGTATGTAATAAATAATACTTACCTCCTTTTTTCTTAATATATTTTATTTTTATTTTTGATAAATAACCGGGACCTAAATAATACCCGAATTTGTTTTTTGGTTTTATTGTAATTACAGCTGTTTGTCCGGTATCTCCTTGTGTAACATTTACATTAACAATCGTTCCTGAATTATCCATATTTCCAAATTCAAATACAGCAGTTTTTAATTTCTCTCTGATAAAAGTTCCCTTTTCGGGGATTTCTCCATTTATAAGATATTGTATTTGATATATTCCTGTTAATTCAGTATTATCAAAAAAGCCCGTATAATGTCCGTTTCCTTGATGTTCTAAAATTATTATTTGTGAATCCGGTAACAAACTGTTATAAAAGTCGCTGTTGTTATTCATAAGATCCAAAAATTTTTGATAATGTGCGGAATTCTTATCATCAATGCTGTCTGTATTTGAGTCAGGGGTTGCATAGGTTGCCAATAAATGTCCCAGATCATCTCCCGGTTTAAATATGAAGACTTTTACAGTATCTGTTTCTTCTGTAAGCGGAGTACCTGCATATGATAAATCAACAGAAAATTTTATACTATCACCAACTTTATAAATACCTTTATCCGTTTCGCATTTATATTTAAAATAATGATCATCAGTTATACAAGTTAAATTAAAACTTTTCTCACTATTCCCTTTGACAGTGACTGTCCATTCACCTTTAGAGTATATATAATCATTAGACATATGTGGAAGATTGAGGCTTAAAATTTGATAAAAGTCAGATTTTCTTTCATAAAATTCATCGGTTAAAATGTCTTCGCCCTTTCTAATTGTCATATACATGCTATCTCCTTTGTTATATGACAGCTGAAAAAGAACTTTTGTACAATTGCTGTTAATTTTAAATTTGGTCAAATATTCACCGTTTACCAATTTTCTTGTTTGCTGAGATACAATTTGCGGACTCCCGTTATCAAGTATTTGCTGAAGATGATCATTAAAGAATCCCAAAACATTGTTAAAACTGGTAGGATCGCCGGGTACAGCAAAGGTCGTATTAGTTATCAAAGATTGTCCCTGATTTTCAGAAGCAATAGTTTGTAGTAGAGTAGATGAGGGTCCGTCTTGAGCTATGCCGAGAACAAAATATTTGATGCTGTCTTCCGGGTTACAATT
>JAUVIG010000347.1 GCA_030592825.1 Chlorobiota bacterium
ATAAAACTGATGCCTATTTAGTAAGAAAATCTGATTTCACCCATGATATTAAAACAACAATTAATTTCATCAGAGAACAAGCTGCAGGCGGTGGCGGAGATTTCCCCGAAGCTGTTGATGCCGGTTTAAATACAGCAATAAATGAATTATCATGGACAGAAGATGCGCTTGCAAAAGTTATCTTTCTAATATTAGATGCTCCTCCGCACGGAGATTCCGAAAGCGTTAAAAAAATTCAAGAACTTACAAAAAAAGCAGCTGAAAAAGGAATTCGCATTATTCCGGTTACTGCAAGCGGTATTGATAAAAGCACTGAATATCTGATGCGATCAATGGCTCTTGCTACTAACGGAACATATGTTTTCTTAACCGATGACAGCGGTATAGGAAATGCTCATATAGAACCGACTACTGATGAATATCAAGTTGAATTTTTGAATGATGTATTCATCAGACTTATAAAACAATACCTCACTGCACCGAAATGCGAAGAAAATATCACCTACGATGAAGAAGAAATTCAAGATACATCATTTATTACAGATAATTCAGTAAAAAATGATACAACTTATGTTGATAATCCTAATCATACCGATATTGAACCGAATGAAGTACTCGGCAAAGTTAAGTACTACCCTAACCCTACAGTTGACATTCTTAATATTGAAGTAAGCGGTGAAATGGAAGAAATGTTCTTGGCAGATGTTTCAGGAAAGATCTTACAACGATTTGACATTAAAAATCATAATATATTCAGGATCAGTTTGGCACAATATCCTGCCGGTATTTATTTTATACAATATCAGAATGGAGAACGTTGGAAAACCGGGAAAGTTATTCATACAAATATTTATTAACTGTATCCATATAAAAATCTACTCAAATCACTGTAAATAATATTAGCACCATCAAAAAAAAGGGAATATTACTTCCCTTTTTTTGAATTAATTAACACATCATTTTTATCTTAAAATAACTCTTTGTACTAATGATGTTTTATTGTTACTGAAACGGAAGAAATAAACCCCGGAATCAGTAATTTTAACAATATTATTTCCTCTTATTATTTGTGTATTAATAACTTTTCCTGTAATATCAATTACTTCAAGTATGTACTTTTCATTAACAGTAATAATAAATACACCGTTTGAAGGATTAGGATATACACTGATATTTGAATTAATCTCATTTATATTTACTGTAACAATTTCAACATCAACAATTTGACCTGTTGCAGTAGTTACATTATAAGTATCTGATACAGGATCATAGGTATCATAAGTTACAGTATATGTAACTGAACCTTCTTCAAGCATAAAAGCAACTTCTCCGCTTGCATCAGTATCGCCTGATTGTCCGGCAACTTCAACTGTTGCACCTTCAAGAGCATTATCACCTTGATCATGAACGTAGAAAGTTACTGAATAAGTAAGTTCCGGAACTGTAAAATCAATTGTTGCAATATCACTTTCACCGGTAGTATAAACAGCTGAAACACCTGCAATATAATCTCCCGGAGTTAAACCTGTAAATTGATATGTGCTGTCTTCAATTCCGGTAGCTACCGGAGTATCCATATCATCAAGGTAAACATTGTAATTTTCAAAAGATTTTTTTGTTTCTTTAGATTTACCTACAGCAAGATAATCTAAAATATCCATTAAAAGGTCTGCTCTGATTTGCGCGTCAGTTACTGAAGCAATAGAACCTGTCCAACAAACAACATTTCCGTTTTGTATAGCTGTAACTCCGGCAGGAGCATCAGTTACATTAAGCATTTCAGTTGCATTGTGTCCTGTAATTTGGTCTGCTGATAATCCTTCTTTTGTAGTTGTATAAATATCATCACAATAGAATGAATAACCTTCTGCAAGGGAACCTACAGCACCTTCATGTGCAATATGTTCTTCACCTGAAGTCCACCAAGCATCTTGATGAACGCTTACTAATCCGAGATAATCATATGGAAATTGACCGGAAGTAAAAGTATAATCATCATCTTGTGAATAAACATCCCAAATATAATCTTGCGAGGAGATGAACAATTTTCCTCCACCGGCAAGATAAGCAGCAAGGTTTGTTTCATCAGACGATGTCATTGTTTGATTATTTTGCCAACCTTCTCCTGTAAACCATATAATTGCATCATATTGTTGCATTGTTGTTAAATCAGGACCTTCAAAAGTTGTTGCATCTGCCTCATAATAAGTATAATCAAGTTCGTTTGCATCAAGAGCCGATTGAATATAAGGCCAGTCATCAGTAAATTCAACTGCATTACTTGCATCATGGTCAACTGCGAGAATTGAACCGCTAAATCCTTCAAACCAAGAAAAATCAGCAGTACCCTGATGTTCATCAATATTCTCAACAATTAAACCTGTAGGAACAATTATATCTTCATCAAGAGGCAGATCAACTGACATATCACCGGAAACACTGAAAAATGTTGTGCCGGAATATGTATATGATTCTGCATAGACAGAAAATTCAAAATCGGTAGCCGGCAATGTAAAAACGGCATTACCGCTTGCATTAGTAGTTTCATTCCAAACAGTACTTGTAGGAGTATATGTAACAGTAATATCTGCACCTGCAACCGGTTCATTTGTTCCGAAATTTTCATACGCATTAAATGTAACTGAGTATGTATTGAGACATGTCAAATTTACTTCAACAACTTGTCCGGGATCTGATGTTACCGTATAAGAGTCTGTATATGGATCACAAAAATTTGCAGTAACAGTATAAGTAGTTGCTCCTTCCGGAAGAGCAAACATAGCATTACCGTCAGCATCAGTAGTTCCTGATTGACCGCCGACTTCAACAAGAGCATTTTCAATATCAGTTATACCGGCATCAGTAACATGGAATGTTACAGCACTTACACAAGATAATGTGGCTTCCCAACCCGGGTTAGGAACAACTGTTGATGAGAAAAAATGAAATGTAAGCGCCCCGTCAACATTGCTTGCAGAATAAGGAGCAACTAACATTGCAGCATCTCCTACAGTTTGAGATGAGACAATTAAAGGAGCAGATACATCTGTCCCGTTATATATTTCAAGGTAATCATATGTACTTCCGTCACAATTAAAAAATGAAAAATCAACCTGTATCATATTATCGGCAGTAGCAGGATATATTGTCATTGTATAATCTTCATCATTCTGAAAATATTCATCAGGTCCTCCGCTGTCATAAAATGACCCTTGACAAGTTGTAACATCTTCATTTCCCATGAAATACATATAAGCAACTGTGCATTCATCAGAAAAAACATCATTACCGGCATAAGTATCACCGGCAACTGTAACAGTAGCAGTTATTGTATATGTACCTACAGAAGCCGGAATCCAAATTGAACTCATTTCTGCATCAAAATCAGTCCCGGTTATAATAGTATATGTAAAATCCACGTCGTCAATATACACTTGAGAACCGTTACTTGCATCAGTAATTTCGATTTCTACATTATAAACATCTTCATTATTAGCACCAAAGTTATGAATAGTTGCTGTCGGAGTATAAGTATTTCCCGGAACAGCATAAGGTGCAGGGGCAACAGAAGTAACACCAAGGTCATGAGCTTCAGGCTCAATAACACTGATATTATCAACACCTGCGAACCAATCCCAACCATCATCTTGATAAACAAAGCGCACTTGACAATTAACATTTGCATAAGCTGTAATATCTATTGAAACATGTTCCGGAGTTGTATCGTCTCCATGGTCTTCGTCCCAAGTAATAACATTTTGCCATGTTGCTCCGTCCCAAACATCAACAGTAAACAGTTCGTTATTACCGGAATTTAAATCATCATATCTTGCATCAAACTCAAGATTAACAAGAGTTGCACTTGAGCAATCAAAAGAGGGAGAAATGAGTTCTCCGGCTGTTGTTTCCCCTGATCCGTTTTCATCGCTGTCAATACATGCAAAACCTGTTAAAGGTATAGCATTAGCAGTATATATATCTGCCCAAAACCAACCCGGCAATGTTCCGGTACCTGTATTGTTTACAGTCCATGTACCCGGAATTTCAGTATCAAAAGTTTCGCTTAAAAAAACAAGCTTTCCGGTTTTCAGACCGGTTTTCAGAGTTGAAGTAACAGTTTTAGTGTTTAAATCAACTTTCCCGGTTTTTTCTGATAATTCTGTTTTTTGTGCATTCACACCGAAAGCCACAAAAAATGTTAAAATAAATGTCAGTAGTTTTCTTTTCATAACAAAAATAATTTAATTAATAGAATATGGTTTTTTATCAAGCCTAAAGTTATAATAAAATATTTCAATATTCCAAATATATTTCATATTTTATTTAACACATCCAATACAATATTATGGCTAAATTTCTTTTTGAGGTGCTGAAAAATAATATGTAATTTTGTTTTATGGAAGACTTATCAGTAATTCAAAGTTTATTATCCCTTCTTTTTTCAGATGAGATAGCAATTAATTTTGTAATAAA
>JAUVIG010000632.1 GCA_030592825.1 Chlorobiota bacterium
GAAGCTTTGCAAACTGAAGGGCATAAACATGCAATCCTAAAATCAAAAGCTATTGGAGAACCGCCTTTCATTTATGGTACAGGAAGTTACTTTGCCGTACAAAATGCAATTAAGGCTTTTAATCCAAACTTTAAACCCGATTCTAAAGCACCAATGACTCATGAAAAGGTATTGATGAGTTTATTAAAAAAATAAAAAATACACATTATACTGATGAACAAAAAAATATAAATCTGTGGTTGGTCAAATCTATCAAACATTTACGGTTTTCGCTTCGAAAATTCATGAATTAATCAGGTTAATAATTTGATCTTTCTGACCATTTCAAACGTTCATCTCTTTGACGTTCATAGATATCAGTTTTTTCAGGTATACTGTCGATTAAAAATTGATAATATTTATTCCAAGTTGCCTTTCTTAAGCTAACCAGTTCTTCCATTTGTTCTTTTGTAAATGTACCGTGGTCAGCATATGTTTTTTTCCCTTCGGCAAAATATTCTTTTTCTTTTTCAGCCAAAGCATGTTCTTTTGCGAGAGGTACTAATACCCATGATTCTAATACAACAATCCTGTCATCAGGTTTATATGTGTTAACAGATCCGCAAGCATCACATTTAATATTTTTTGCTCTGAATGTATATATATTTATATCAAGCTGATTACCGCATTGCGTGCAATTATGTATCTTATTTTCGTTAATGTGTGATTTTACGTTGAATAAAATCTGACGGGCAGCTTTTGCTATAGCTAAAATGTAATTCTTTTCGTATTCCCAATTCAAATAAATATTTGCTTCTTCCTTTTTTGCTCTTTCTGTATCAGTTTCCTTACTTGTACTTCCTGCTTTATCAAAAAGTATATCCATCTTATCCCAAGCGTCATTAAGTTTATGACCTAACTGTGAAACCTGTCCTTCTATTCCTGTCCAAGCATTATTAATTGCATTTTTATCAAACATTATTTGCGGAATAAAAGCATCTGTACCTGCATTTGCCTGTCCTATTAATTCACTGCAACGCAATTTTATTTTATCTATAAAAGCATCCCAGCGTTGAATAATTTGTTCTTTTTCATTCATAATTTTGTCTTTTTATTTGAGTGTAATTCAAAAAGGTGCAAAGCAACTAATATTATAAAATGTCCGTAGTTTATTGTGTTTATAATCTGCTGATCAGCAAAGTTGCTATGCACCTTTTCTCATAAATTTAACCTTTTTAAAACCGGACTCATATTTTATTTCAGAAAAGAAAAAATGTTAGTTATTACAAAACTTACACTTCTTATTTTGATCTTCTAAAAATTTCGGGGCACCGCATATCTCACAATTAGACTGAACCTTTTCAGTCGGGAATAAAGGTGTTCCGCAAAAATAACATTCGTCATATTGATCAGTATCCAAACGAGGTGCTCCGCAATTTTCACATTGTTTAGTAGCTGTGCCGGATTCTGTTAAACCGTGAGAAAATTGATTCATACTTGAAAAAGCATTTGCAAATATGTCAGAGACTCCTACTTTTTGTTTTATTTTACCGATATATGAATCAATATCATCTTTTATAAAACGCTTCAATATATCATTAAAATCATCCCAGTAAAAATCTGCATCAAGTTCAAGTTCAATATCTCGAAATTTATCTCTGAACTCTTTAATCGTCTCAAATCTTATCGCTTCATAAACCTTACGCAATTCAAGAGGCAATGCACCTTTTGCAACAGTTATTCCCGAAGAATAATAATAGTTTTTTTGTTGTGTACTTGCCGGTTTAATATCATATTCTTCCAGAATACTAAACCAATTTTGATCTCCGCCTTTTGGGCTGTTTAGTGCAGTTTCCGTAACTCGCTTATGTTTTTCTTCAAAATTTTGAACTATTTTTTTCAGTTCGAGCAATTGTTCTTGTTCATTCATGTTTTTTTTAGTTAATAAGGAAAGTATCAATAAAAAAAAGAGACTGTCTGAAAAGTATCATAATTGTCATTCGGAATAAATTCAGCATGACTTTGCCGTTTTTCAGACAGCCTTATATCAATCTGTAAAAATTTAAAAATCTATATCATCATGAACACTTCCTGCTTTATATTTTTCTTCGTAAATCGCTGTTAATCTTACATCTTCTTTATAATATTTTTCAACATC
>JAUVIG010000366.1 GCA_030592825.1 Chlorobiota bacterium
GCAGGAATTCAAGGCGGAAAAAGAACCCCTGAACTAATTCCTTTGTGCCATCCCTTGCAAATAACAAAAATTGATGTAAAAGCAACACTTGACGATACAGGTGTTGAAGTAATTGCAGAAACAAGATGCATAGGGCAAACCGGAATAGAGATGGAAGCGCTTACGGCAGTATCAGTAGCTTTGCTTACTGTCTATGACATGTGCAAAGCTGTTGATAAAAACATGATTATTGAAAAAATTACTTTGCTTAAGAAGTCCAAAACTGACATAACCTAATGGGGACTCCTAAAAACTCAAATATTAAGGCTTTTTGAAATTTTAAAACCGGAGTTTACTGTTGTAAATGAGGATTTTAAAATTTCAAAGTAACGCAAAGATTGGGGTTTTTAGGAGTGCCCTAATGTGAAAGAGACAGCAAAGGCTTCCCTTTTTTAATTCCCGTAACTTTGCATTTTATCTTTTCCGGTTCCTTTCCGTCACTTAATATACTCTTATTTGATATAAATATAATTTCATTATCAAAAGTATCTCCGACAGTAATCTCAAAATTGCCGGTAATATTTGCCTGTAAATCCTTTTTTTGTTTCAAAAAGTTAAAAACATACGCTTTCTCAATCTCATAGTCAGGATGCCTTGGTTCTAAAACATAATAACCTTTTGAACTGTATTTTATTATTGTGCATTCAATATTTTGTCCGATTTTCAAATTGTGATTTTTATAATATTCATGTTTCAAAAGATATTTTCTGTTTTTATCATCAATCAAAATATAATATTTATAATTATCTGAAAGAACTTTAATGTCCTCAATAACAAACTTATAGTATTCTCCTCTAATGAAATTCGCTAAAGTTTTTTGGCTTGAAAAACTTAAGTACAACTTCCCTTTTTTTATCCTTTCAACTTTGCAACTTATATTTTGCCCTATAGTGAAATTATCTGAAATTTCATTCTCTATAATACATAATGCTTCATTTCCGATTGCATCAAATACCCTAATTACTAAAATATTATCTTCAAATTTATTCTTCTTATAATCAATTTCATTAATAACAAAATCATAGTTTTCTCCTTCTGCATAAAAAGGATGCACAGGTTCAAGAAATATTTTTCCTGAACAATTTATATGATCAATTCTGCAATTTATTAATTGACCTGTTTCAAATTTATATTTTTTATAATAATCAGAGTTCAATAATTGCTTCTTTCCGGCTTGATCTTCAACAATGAAATACTTTTCTGTATGAGAAATTTCAATATGTTTCTTGATCTTAAATTGATGATATTGACCCTCTCTGAAATTTATTGTAGTTTTCGTCACTTTAAATATAATTGATTTTAAGCAAAAATATAAAATCATTTTGACAATTTGATATTTAACAAGTTTTTGTTCATTTTATGATTTCAATTTTAAATTGTATTAATTTTTTTCATAATTTCGTCAGCTGATGAATAAAATAAATAAACAATTAAACACTTAACAATTTTCAAATGAACAACATAAAAATACTTTCCGTAAACCTCGCAAAAGAAAGAGGTATAAAACATCCCGTAAAAGAAATTGAATTTTTAAAAAACGGCATAAAAGGAGATGTTCACAGAGCATCCGGAAATCGTCAAGTCAGCATTATTGATACAGACCATATCAATTTATTTAAAAAACTCACAGATGCACGAGATACCAAATACGGTGAATTTGCAGAAAACATTACTGTAACCGGAATTGGAAATACAAAAATTATCCCTTTTGATAAATTTAAAATCGGTGATGCCGAATTAGAAGTTACCCAAATCGGCAAGCCTTTTCATGATAAATTCAGAGAAATCGGGAACTATGTTATGCCGCGTGTCGGTATTTTTTGCAGAGTGAGCAAAGTCGGTACTGTTAAAGCCGGCGACACAATGCAATATATTCCCAAAACATTTAAAGCAATTGTCATAACGCTAAGCGACAGAGCAAGTAAAGGAGAATATGAAGATCGAAGCGGTCCTGTAATACAAAATTTATTAAAAAAATTTTTTGAAAAGAAAGAACTTCCTTATAATATATCTTCAAAGATAATTCCGGATAATGCCGGCAAGTTGAAGGAAATAGTTAATAAAGCAAAAGATGATAAATTTGATGTTATCATAACAACAGGCGGAACCGGCATAGGCAACAGAGACATTACTGTTGAAACTGTTCAGCCAATGCTCGACAAAGAAATATCCGGAATAATGGAACATATAAGAATAAAATACGGAACAATAAAGCCCAATGCACATTTAAGAAGAGGCGTTGCCGGCACAATTGATGAAAGTTTAATTTATACTTTACCCGGAAGCGTAAAAGCGGTAAATGAATATATGGCAGAAATTTTAAAAACTTTACATCACTTATTTTATATGTTGCGGGGGGTTGATGTGCATTAAGGATATGTAATGCGATAATCTGCTCATTTAAACCTGTTTGTTTTCATTCTTAGTATATTATTCGGCACGGCACTATTGAGGCTGTGTGAAAATGGGAATAAATATTAATATTAACCCACGACTTCAGTCGTGGGGCGATGATAATCAGCAAGATAGCCTTAACCGTTTTAACGATTTTGAACTTGTAAGTATGTTTTCACACAGTCTTTATCATACCGTGTTACAAATGGATTGCACCTACGGTGCATATAGTTTAATAATTAATTTCTTTCTTTCAAGAAAATCAAATTAAAATGAAATTTAGCCATATTATCCTTAATATTTTATTTATCAAAACTATGTTAAACAACATAATCATAGTTTAATCTTATCAAATAGTTTATTTTTGTTTCCGTTCAAAATAATTTAATAATTTTTTAAAATAATATCATATGGCAAAGAAAAATGTAATTATTATTGGTGCAGCCGGTCGTGATTTTCACAACTTTAACACTTATTATCGCGGCAATGAAAATTATAATGTAGTCGCATTTACAGCTGCACAAATTCCTGATATTGACGGAAGAAAATATCCCGCAGAACTCGCAGGAAACTTATATCCTGACGGAATTCCTATTTATGCGGAAGAAGAACTTACGAAATTGATAAAAGAGAATAATATTGATGATTGTGTATTTTCATACAGTGATGTAACTTATATGAAAGTAATGGCAATGAGTGCAATCGTTAACGCAGCCGGAGCAAACTTCAATTTGTTGGGACCTGATGATACTATGGTGAAAAGTAAAAAACCTGTTATTTCAGTTGTTGCAACAAGAACAGGTTGCGGTAAAAGCCAAACTTCTCGTAAAGTTATCGAATATCTTATGGATATGGGTCTCAAAGTGATAGCAATTCGTCACCCAATGCCTTACGGTGATTTGGTTGCTCAAAAAGTTCAACGTTTTGCTGTTGTTGAAGATTTGAAAAAACATAAATGCACCATTGAGGAAATGGAAGAATACGAACCGCATGTTGTAAGAGGTAACGTCATTTATGCAGGTGTTGATTATGAAGCAATCGTAAGAGCTGCAGAAGAAGATCCTGACGGATGTGATGTAATTTTATGGGACGGCGGAAATAATGACTTTTCATTCTACAAACCTGATCTTACTATTACAGTCGCTGATCCGCACAGACCGGGAGATGAATTATCATATTATCCCGGAGAAGTAAATTTGAGACTTGCTGATGCTATCGTTATCAATAAAATGGATTCAGCATCACCTGAAGGTATCCAAATTGTCAGAGAAAGCATTCAAAAAGTAAATCCGAATGCTATGGTTATTGACGGTGCTTCTCCTTTAAAAGTCGAAAATTATGAAGCTATTAAAGGAAAAAGAGTATTGGTTGTTGAAGATGGGCCTACTTTAACTCACGGAGGAATGAAACTCGGAGCAGGAACAGTAGCTGCACTTAAATTCGGTGCCGGTGAAATCGTTGATCCAAGGCCTTTTGTAGTAGGAAAATTAGCTGAAACTTTTGAGATTTATCCTAATATCGGTGCATTAATGCCGGCAATGGGTTACAGTGATCAACAATTAAAAGATCTTGAAAAATCAATCAATAATACCGATTGTGATGTTGTGATAATAGGTACTCCTATTGATCTGACAAGAATTGTTAATATCAAGAAACCGACAGCTCGCGTTTTCTATGATCTTCAAGAAATTGGAAAACCTGATTTAGACGGAATATTAACGGATTTTGTAAAAAAACACAACTTAAAGTAAAATTTGACTTTTGAACGTCCGGAGGACTTCAAAACGTCTTATTTATATGTTTAAGGGCTTCACTTTTCGTGAAGCCCTTAATTATTTATTTACCTGTGAATTAC
>JAUVIG010000457.1 GCA_030592825.1 Chlorobiota bacterium
AAAGCAAAATCGCAAATGTTTTGCGGTGATTATTACTTATTGCTACTTTTCAGGTTTACTGATTGCCCTTATTTTTTTTATATATTTGTTAGCTGCTGGCATTCATTCAATTTTATCAATTCTAAATATATCAAAATCACCCTTTTCGCCCCAATCTTTCTTGTCATAAAGTTCTTTGAAATCAAGTGCGTCTTTATAATTATCGAAAAGACAATTAGTATTTAATCTTTTACAGAATTCAAGGATATCTTTCATATCATCGAAATCTGGTGGATGCCACATCGGTGCAATACAAGTATCACATATTATCGAATATCCGGTCAGCCATCCAATGTCAAATCCCAAAGTTGAATCATTAGATATTTTATTATTGCCCCAGTCAATTGATAATATTTCATATCTATTTTTATTCTCAATCAATTCGTATGTATGTTTTACGTCAGAAGGTTTTTTAAAGTAAAACTCATTCTCTGAATCATTGAAATCAGAATCAGCAAATTCAATATGAGCTATATTCCTTCTTGCTTCCAAATTATCATAATCAGACGGATTGTCAACAAGCTCATTAATTTCCTTGTCTGTGTCTTGAAGTGAGAAATAAGGCATAGAGTCAAATATTGTCTTTCCAATCCCTTGATATTTTTCATAGTTAAGAAAGTCAAAAGCAATTCTCAATCGTTGAATTTGACTATCAAACTTTTTTATATCAGGATGTTGAAAGTATTTCCTCAAATACTCATCAGTCCTTTCAATTATTATGCACCCTCTGTCTTTCATTTGCTTGCAGCTAACATTTGTATTGACGTACTTGGCGTATATACGTAACTAAAAAAAACATAGTTACGCATATATTCGCATTGTGCAAAATTGTTTATTTATATCTCAAAAATATTTTCTCAAATATAACAAGTCTCCAAAAATTCGCAAAATTTATTTATTAACAGCATATTATACTCTGTTTTTTGTTAAAGGGGAATACTTCAGAGGTACACCCTCCTTCTTCATTTCAGAGTCGGTTTGGTGCAAACAGAAGCGAGCCGAGCAAAAAGCTGATCATTTCGAAATAAATTAGTGATAAACAGAGAAAGGAGCACCATTTTGAAACTCCTTTCGTATTTCTGTTTAATTGTAACTTGTACTTATTTTACATTAACAATTTTCCCGCTTTTAAAAAATTTATTCCATTTCTTTTTCTTATCATTGGGAATTTTTGCCGTTTTTATTCCAATAAAGTTTATATATAATGATTTATTGCCTTGCACAAGATAATAAAAGTGAGATTCTGCTGCCTTGATATTTTTATAAAAGTCACACTCAACAGTAAAAATAATCCACGGAAATTCTTCATTTTCACCCTTTTCTATAGGAGTTAAAACAGCTTTTGGGCAATTTTGTTTTGCATTTTCGTGCAAATCATTCATAAGTTCGTTTAAAGGAATGTTTATCATCCCTTTAATTGTTTGCATTGTTCCTATCTCTGTCCAATTATCAAATGTCTCGTCATTTCTTAACAACTCAACAAATATCATTTCATTATTTTCTTGATTGCCGGCAATTTTCCAATTTTCATCTTCCGGCCAATGAAGCACAAATGATTCCTTTGTCTGTTGCTTATTCTCGCAATATTGTGCGAGTAATCTGTTCGCTGCTGTATCTCCGATCTCCTTTGCTCTTTGAAAATCTCTGCAACATGCTTCTTTGTCTTCTAATACGACATATATTAATCCTCTGGTTATAAGAGCATTCGAAAAGCCCTCATTTATCTCTATTACTTTATCAAGATCAGACTTTGCTTCTTTGTGTTTATCCAAATTTAAATAAACTAATGCTCTGTTATAATAAGCCTCAATAAATGTCTCTTTTAGTTCTATTGCTTTGCTGTAATCAGACAGAGCTTCTTTGAAGTTATGTTTGTTTTGATTCTTAATTCCGTTGTCAAAATATTCCCGGGCTGTCTGTCCGCAAGAAGTTATTATTACTGTCAACAGAATAAATGTCATTAATTTTCTCATAATATATATTTTTTGTTTTTATTATTGCACAATTACAAAATTAATAAATTTTCGTTTCAAAACGATTTCCTTCCTCTTAAATTTGAAGTATTTAATTTATTTAAATAGTTTATTTACTGTAAAGGGTTTTTTATATGCTGTATAACAAACAAATACAAATTAAAATTCAGTTCCGTTCATTACATAAGATAATGGGTTCAGGTTATTTGAATTAATAGTTTGGTATTTTTGTTTTAAATCAGCCGGAGCATTAGAAACAATATAACTTCTGTTTACAATATCCAAAAAATGTATATCGTTATAATCATTTCCTATTCCTATAGTATCTGCAAGATTAATATTTAAGTCAATGCAAAGATTCTTAACAGCACTGCCTTTATTCACACCTTCAGAATAAATCTCCATCCATACCGATTTATTATCTATAGGTGAAGTTGCACGTATAATGCTGTAGTCCTTAAATTCATCTTCAATAATCTTTACAATATCTGAATTTTGTGCAATAATAATAATTCTTGCTGCATCTTCCAATTCATTAATATTGTTCAATTTCTTTACATGTTCTTTATAGATGGTATTCAAACGTACAAAATCAGGGTTTTCTTCAGAATACTGCCTGTAATGATATTTATGGCTGTCAGGTATCTTTGCCCTCACTTGATAATCTACTTTTAAGTCATCTAATTTTAAAACAATTTCTTGAACTTCCTTTTTGGTAATAAAATGAGATTGAGTCAGCTTTTTTGTTTTAAAATCAATTGTTCCGCCCCCGGCTGCAATTATTAAATGATCAATCGGAAAATCTTCAGAAATAACATCTGAAAAACTGAATAATGAACGGCCCGTAGCAATAATCCTCACGACACCTTTCTTACCGAGTTCGTGTAAGGTTTGTTTGTCCTTCTCTCCCACTTTTCGTTCATCATTTAATAAGGTTCCGTCAAGATCAATGATTACGGCTTTGGTATTCATAGTTGAATAATAAATTTAAGGAATTATAAAAGTTCTTTAACTGCTTTCATTATCATTTCTGCAAATTCCTCTGCTTTTTCAGGGCTTGAACTTTCAGCATAGATTCGAATAATAGGTTCGGTATTTGATTTTCTTAAATGCACCCAACCTTCTGTCATATCCAACTTAACTCCGTCAACTGTTGAAACTGTTACATCTTTTTTAAGTTTATAAGTATCCTCAACTTTGCTTAAGATCATATCAACATCAATATCAGGTGTTAATTGTATTTTATTTTTTGTTATATAATATTCAGGATATATTGCCCTCAGCTCGGTACAAGTCTTACCGGACTTTGCTAAATAACTTAAAAACAAGGCAATACCAATTAAAGAATCTCTTCCGTAATGTAATTCGGGAAAAATTATTCCGCCGTTTCCTTCACCGCCTATCACAGCATTCACTTTCTTCATTTCTTCAACTACATTAACTTCTCCGACAGCTGATGCAGAATAGTTTGCTCCGTATTTTTCCGTAACATCTCTTAAAGCACGTGTTGAAGA
>JAUVIG010000018.1 GCA_030592825.1 Chlorobiota bacterium
AATCCGACGGAATTATTCATTTAAAGACTGATTCTGTTTTAATGTATGAGTTTACAAACAAAATAATTAAGACAAATAAGTTGAACCTTATATATTCAACCGATAATTTATATAATACCGATCAAGACAATGAGTTAACACAAATAAAAACCTACTACGAACAATCATTTTTTAAAGAAGGAATAAATATAACTTATCTTAAATTTAGTTTGAATAAAAAGCCGTTTTATGAAAATCCCGGTAATGTTCTTAAATAAATTTGCAATTTAACTATGTTTATTTTAGAATTGCAACTTAAAATTAATCAATTGCTTTGAGAAAATTCTTCTTTAAAATAGCTGTAATATTAAATTATATTTTTGCCGTATTGTTGCTTTTTTCTTATCTTTCGGTATATATAAGACCCGACAGTATTCCGTTTATTGCTTTACTTGGTCTATTGTTTCCTTTTTTACTTTTAATCAACTTTGTTTTTATGATAATAAGGATTTGGCAGAAGAAAAAGCTGTTTTTATTATCTCTTATTGTAATTCTGCTTGGCTTTTACAGAATAACAGATTTTTATGCATTTAATAATAAAGAAGTTGTTACAACTCCGGTTAATCCTTTAAAAGCAATGTCTTATAATGTACGATTATTTGATCTTTATAAATGGAGCGGTGAAGATAAGGGCGGTGAAAAGATTTTCGAGATCATTAAAGATGAGAATGCTGATGTTATTTGTCTTCAAGAATTTTTTTCAAATACAAAACACAATTATCAAGATAAAATAATAGAATTTCAAAAAACAAAAGACTACTTAATATCAAGTAAAGATAAATCAGGTTATTCAGGGAATGCAATTTTCAGCCGATATCCGATTGTTTCAAGCGGTTATGTTAATATTGGTTCAATAAAGCAAAAATGTATTTACGCAGATATTCTGAAAGGAAAAGATACCATAAGGGTTTACAGTATTCATTTGGCATCTATCCGGTTAAGCGGTGATGATTATGAATTTTTAAAAAGACTGAAAAATAATGATCAACATGATAATATTGAAGGAGTAAAAGGAATAGGCTCAAAAATGATTCAAGCATATAAGATCAGGGCACGTGAAGTAGATGCTGTTGCTCCGCACATTAAAAATTCTCCCTATAAAACAATAGTTTGCGGTGATTTTAACGATACTCCGATTTCTTATTCTTACAAAAAAATTAAAGGAGAATTAAAAGATGTATTTATTGAATCAGGTTTCGGGATCGGTAATACATATACCAAAAGTTTACCATTATTCAGAATTGATTATATCTTGCACAGCAAAGAAATGAAAACGATATCATACAAAAGGATAAAACAAGATTATTCCGATCATTATGCAATAGCTGCTGTTATTGATTTTTAAGACTTCAAAACGTCCGCAGGACTTTTGAACGTATTTTTTACCGGAAACAAAAATACTGTAATACTATAACAATTATGCTTGATTTTATTTTTTTAACAGGCGGAATTTTACTGATAATTATTAGTGCAAATTGGTTGGTTACAGGAGCTTCTGCCATAGCAAAGAAATTTGGCATAAACGATCTTGTAATTGGTTTAACTATAGTAGCTTTCGGTACATCAGCACCGGAATTAACAGTAAATATTTTTTCGGCAATATCAGGTTCAACAGATATTGCAATAGGTAATGTATTGGGGAGTAATATCAGTAACATATTTTTAATAGTAGGAGTAGCTGCCACAATTTATCCGATTACCATACATAATAACACAAAATGGAAAGAAATTCCTTTCAGTTTGCTGTCAGTAATTATTCTGGCATTTGTAGCAAATGATGTTTTTATTGATAAAGCTGATGAGAATTTTATATCAAGAATTGACGGACTTGTATTGTTAAGTTTTTTAATAATATTCTTAATCTATACCTTTGGTATGGCAAGAAAAAGGAACGTTGAAGAAACAAATGCAGAACATATTAAAACAAAACCTATATGGAAAGCAATAATGCTTATTACTTTGGGTTTAATCGGTTTGTTTTTCGGCGGTAAATATTTAATTGAAGGAGCCGTTAATATTGCAGATTTATTAGGCATGTCAAAAAAAGTGATCGGATTGACAATAATTGCAATTGGAACCTCACTCCCCGAATTGGCAACTTCAATTGTTGCAGCGATCAAGAAAAAACCTGATATTATTATCGGAAATGTGATAGGTTCAAATATATTCAATGTGTTTTTTATTCTTGGTACAACTGCAACCATTAAACCCTTACCGTTTGATTTTTCAATAAATTTTGATGTTGGTGTTTCAATGCTTGCATCTGTATTATTGTTTGTAACTACCATGACTTTAGGTCGCAAAATAATAACAAGATCTGAAGGAATAATTTTTCTGGTGCTTTATGTTTCCTTTATTACTTATTCTATTGTTAAATAAGATTATTCTGTTATTATAATAAGAATTTATTTATTTATTACAGCATTTATTTTTACTTTTGCGGATTATTTATCTCTATTAAATTTTTTTCTGATAAGATATGTCATTTGCATCAAATAAAATTGTTTCGGAAGCATATACTTTTGATGATGTTTTGCTTTTACCGGCTTATTCAGAAATACTACCGCGAGAAGCAAACATAATTACAAAATTCAGTAAAAATATAAAGCTGAATATTCCCGTTGTATCAGCAGCAATGGATACTGTTACAGAAGCAGAATTGGCTATTGCAATTGCACGAGAAGGCGGTATTGGAGTAATCCATAAAAACATGAGCATCCAAAGGCAAGCTCAACATGTGAAGCAAGTTAAACGTGCTGAAAACGGTATGATAATCGATCCGATTACTATATCAAAAAATGAAACTGTTGAAGATGCTTTATCATTAATGAAAAAATATAAAATAGGAGGAATACCTGTTGTTAATAATGATGATAAACTCATTGGTATTGTTACAAACAGAGATTTAAGGTTTGAGAAAAGGCTGAAGAAAAAGATTGATGATGTGATGACAAAAGAGAATCTCGTAACAACATCACAATCTATAGATCTTGAAAATGCTGCCGATATTCTGCAAGAACATAAAATTGAAAAACTGCCGGTAGTCGATGATGAATACAAATTAGTAGGCTTAATAACATATAAAGATATAACAAAGGCTAAAGATCGTCCGAATTCATGTAAAGATAACAAAGGAAGATTAAGAGTTGCTGCAGGTGTTGGTGTAACAAAAGACGTATTTGAAAGGATTCAAGCTTTGTATGACGCAGGTGTTGATGCAGTTGTAATTGATACTGCCCACGGACATTCAAAAGGCGTTATTGATACATTAAGAAAAGCGAAAGAAAAATTTCCGGATATTGATTTTGTTGTAGGGAATATTGCTACTGCAAAAGCAGCAATTGATCTGATTAATGCAGGTGCTGACGGAGTAAAAGTTGGAATAGGACCGGGGTCAATTTGCACAACACGAATAATTGCAGGTGTAGGCGTTCCTCAGCTAACAGCAATTTACGAAGTTGCAAAAGCCTTAAAAGGCTCCGGAGTTCCTGTTATTGCCGATGGTGGTATCAGATATTCCGGAGATATTGTTAAGGCTATAGCTGCCGGAGCTTATTCTGTAATGGTAGGTTCTTTAATTGCAGGTGTAGACGAATCGCCCGGTGATACAATAATTTATCAAGGTCGTAAGTTTAAGTCTTATCGCGGAATGGGTTCAGTTGAAGCCATGCAAGCCGGATCTAAAGACAGATACTTTCAGGATGTTGAAGATGATGTTAAGAAACTCGTACCTGAAGGTATTTCCGGAAGAGTTCCTTTTAAAGGAACTTTGAATGAAGTTATGTATCAATTAGTAGGCGGATTAAGAGCAGGAATGGGTTATTGCGGAGCAAAAGATATTAAAGGTTTACAACTGGCAAAATTTGTTAAAATTACAAATTCCGGTGTTTCTGAAAATCATCCTCATGATGTTACAATTACAAGAGAAGCACCTAATTACAGCAGAAGATAATTGCAGGAAATGTATTTGATATTCTTATGATGTAAAATAATATAAATTAGAATAACAATAAAATCATATTAATAAATATTAAAAAAAAATTAAAAATGAGAAAGATAACAATATTAGCGGTATTAGTTTTATTTGTATTTTCAGTTTTTGGTCAAAAGATTGAAACATTGATGACAGTTGGAAATAAGAATGTACCGGCCGATGAGTTTGTTCATATTTATAAAAAAAATAATACTGATAACTTGAATGAACAATCAATTGATGAGTACCTTGAGCTGTTTAAAAAGTTTAAATTGAAAGTAGTTGAAACGGAAAGTTTAAAAATGGATACTTCTAAAGCATTTATTGATGAACTCGCCGGATACAGAGAACAACTGGCAAAACCTTATTTAATTGAAAATATTAAATATGATCAATTAATTAATGAAGCATATGAAAGAAATAAAATTGAAATAAAATTGGATATAATATTTGTTAAATTTAAAAAAAATGCTTCGCCTGAAGATACTATACTGGAATACGAGAAAGCAGTTAAATTGAGAAACAGAATTTTGGAAGGTGAAGATTTCGGAAAAGTTGCAAGCGAGACTTCCGATGACAGGCAAGCAGCAAATAATAAAGGTCATTTATCATATTTACCGGTTTTAAGAATTCCTTACAGTATTCAATCTTATGCTTTTGGCCCTGAAAAAAATAAATTATCTATGCCGTTAAGAACAAACTTTGGTTATTATTTAGTAAAGTTAATTGACACTCGTCCGGCACAAGGATTTGTTAAAGTTGCACATATTATGATAAGTTCGGCAGACCAATTATCTGATGAAGAAAAAGAAACTAAGAAGAATAAAGTTGACAGCATTTATAACAGATTACAAGCCGGTGATAAATTTGAAGACCTCATAATATTTTCTGATGATAAAGGAACAGCAAAAAAAGGCGGTGAACTTCCGGAATTTACAACAGGAAAAATGGTCCCCGAATTTGAAGCAGTTGCATTTGCATTAAAAAATCCCGGAGATTACGGTGAGCCTGTTAAAACAACTTTCGGTTGGCACATTATTAAATTAATTGAAAAAAAACCGCCTGAAAGCATGGAAGATCAAAAAGAAAAAATCAGGAAAACAATAGAAAGAGATTCTGAAAGAAAAAAATTAGTTAAAGAATTTGTGATAAATAAATTAAAAAAAGAATATAATTATAAAAAGTTAAACGGTCCTGATGCTTTTTATTCTAAAGTTGACAGCACTATATATAAAAGTAAATGGGTTTATCTGTCAGATAAAAATTCAGATAAAACACTCTTTATTATAAAAGGCAAAGAATTTACGGAAAATTCCTTTGGAAAATTCCTTGAAATTAAACAAAAAAAGAGAAAAAGGGGAGAAATTTCATCAATAGTGAATAAAATGTATGATGATTATATATATGAAAGTCTTACAGACGTTGAAAAATCCGGACTCGAAGATAAACATAAAGAGTTTAAATATTTAATGCAAGAGTATCATGACGGTATGCTTTTATTTGATTTAATGAAAAATGAAATCTGGGATAAAGCATCAGAAGACACTATAGGATTAAGAAAATATTATGATGATAATATTCAAATTTACAATGATCAAACAGAATTGGATATATCTGTGTTCAAATATGCTGATGAGAATCATTACAACGATGCTGTGAAATATTTAAATAAATCACGGAAAAAATATACAGATGATGTTTTGGTAAAAAAAGTTGCTTCCGATGACGCTGAATCTTTTAAAAAGATTGAAGCAGGATTTTATTCTAAAGGACAAAGCATTTTTGCCGATAAGGTGTTTAGGATGATGAAAGAGAATAAATTGGAAGATAATCAAAAGATTGTAAATCTTTCATCAGAAAATACAATGATATATATAAACGGTAAAAGAAAATCAAAAGTAAAACCGTTTGAAGAGATAAAAGGTGTGATAATTGCAGATTATCAAATGTTTCTTGAAGAAAATTGGATGGAAGATCTAAAAAAGAAATATAAAATTAATGTAAATGAAAAAGTTTTAAATAAAGTAAAAAAATCAGTTAATTAAAGATTTAATCATTTTAGCATTAGTTAATGTAACATATATGCTCCAAATTCGTTTTATAATATTATTATTGATTTTATTATTTGTGTTTTCATGTAAAAATGAGGAAAACAAAATAAAACTGGCTCAAGTACATGATAAATTCTTATACTTGGAAGACATTGCAGATCTTATTCCCGATGAAGTTTCAAGTGAAGACAGTATAATAATAATTAAGAATAAAATTGATCTTTGGATTAGAAAACAAACAATTTTAAAAAGAGCAAAGTTGAACTTGTCGGATGAACAAAAGGATATTGAAGATATTGTTGAAGATTACAGAGCTTCTTTATTGATTGAAAAATATAAACAACAATATTTAAAACAAGAAATTGATACTGTAATTAAAGAATCGGATATTGAAAGTTATTATAACAATTATCCTGAAAGTTTTATACTAAGTGAAGAAATTGTTAAACCGTTATTCTTTAAGTTTTCAATTAATAACAACAAAATTACAAAATTTAAGCAATATTTTAATACTGAAAACGAAGAAGCGAAAGAAAGAATGATTGAAATTGCAAAAGAAAGTGCCGAAAAATTTGATGGCTTTCAAAATGTTTGGGTTTATATGTCTGTACTATCTGATTTATTGCCTAATGATATTAATAATGCCGAAGCATTTCTGAAAGTTAGTAAACGATTGGAAACAAGAGATAAAGATTACTATTATTTTGTATATTTTCAAGAATATCTTTTGACAGGAGAAACCATACCAATTGAACTTGCAAAAGATCGTATAAAGATTATTTTATTAAATAAAAGAAAAACAAACATATTAAATGATCTTGAAAAAAAGATTTACCAAAGTGATGTAAAGAACGGAAATATTAAAATATTTGTTGAATAAAAGAAAATAATGATAAAGAAAGTAAAATTAGTATTAGCTGTTTTGTTGATAAATGCCTTTGCATTTTCACAAAGCAATTCAATTGATGAGATTGTTGCAATAGTAGGGCAAAAGATTATTTTAAAATCAGATGTAGAGACTCTAATGCTGCAATATAAATCAAGAGGGGAAACCTTTTCCGGAAATTTGAGATGTCATGTTTTTGAAGAATTATTATATCAAGCCTTGTTAGTTAATCAAGCAAAAGTTGACAGTATTGAGGTTTCTGATATTCAAGTAGAGGGAGAATTAGACAGAAGGATGATGATATTTGAAGAGCAAATGGGGGGAAGAGCTGAAATGGAAGACTATTTTAATAAGCCTTACAGCGAAATTAAAAATTATTTCAGAGATATTGTTCAAGATCAACTGTTGTCTCAACAAATGCAATCTCAAATTACACAAGATATTAGAGTTACTCCTGAGGAAGTAAAAAAGTTTTATAAAGGAATTCCTAAAGACAGTTTGCCCTTAGTTGAATCTGAAATTGAAATAGCACAAGTTGTAATTCATCCGAAAATTAAAGATAAGCAAATTGAAAAATTAAAAGAAACACTACAAGAATATATTGACAGAGTTAATAAGGGCGAAGATTTTTCTTTTCTGGCAAGTTTATATTCTGATGATGTTGCTTCCGCCGAAAATGATGGTGATCTCGGTTGGGTAAGAAGAGGAGACCTGGTATCTGAATTTGCTGCTGCAGCTTTTGAATTAGAGAAAGAAGGTGAATTATCAGGAATTATTAAAACAGAATTTGGGTATCATGTCATACAATTTATTGAACGTAAAGGAGAACGAATACGCATAAGACACATTTTAAAGATACCAAAACCTTTGACTTCAGAAAAACGAAAAGCAAAATCAACTCTTGACAGTATTGCCGATAATATCAGAAACGGAAATATAAGTTTTGAAGAAGCAGCTTTAAGATATTCAACAGATGAAGATTCAAATAAAAGCGGTGGTATTGTAATAAATCCATACACAGGAACATCTTCTTTTGAGAGTAGTCAATTGGATCCTGCTACAAATTATATTTTAAAGCAAATGAAGACAGGAGAAGTTTCAAATCCTTTTGAAAGTTACAGTATGAAAGGAAAATCTGAAATCAAAATCATTAAGTTAGTAAATAAGACAGAACCGCATATTGCAAGTTTTGAAACTGATTATCAATTGATAAGTGATATGGCACAAGAGAAAAAGAAAGAAGAAATTGTAAGCAAATGGATACAAAAGAGCCAAAAATCAACTTACTTTATGATTGATGATGAATATCACGATTGCAAATTTAAATATAAAGGTTGGTTGTCTGTTCAGTAAGGTCCCCCAAAAATAATAATTATGAACTTCAAAGATGATGTTGAAGCAGTAGATGCTTTAAAAACAACATATAACAATTTTTTTTCGGAAATAAATAAAGTTATTTACGGGCAAGACGGTATAATTAAAGAAGTCTTGATTTCGATATTCAGTAACGGACATTGTTTATTGGTAGGTGTGCCGGGTTTAGCAAAGACTCTCTTGGTTAATACTTTAGCAAAAGTATTAGGATTAGAGTACAAAAGAATTCAATTTACTCCGGATTTAATGCCTTCTGATATTATAGGAACAGAAATACTGGACGAGAACAGAAAATTTAAGTTTTTAAAAGGTCCTTTATTTGCGAATATAATTTTGGCAGATGAGATAAACAGAACACCGCCGAAAACACAAGCTGCACTTCTTGAAGCTATGCAAGAAAGAGCTGTAACGACAGCAGGTACTAATTACGAATTAGGAAAACCCTTTTTTGTTCTCGCTACTCAAAATCCCATAGAGCAAGAAGGAACATATCCTTTACCTGAAGCACAACTTGACCGTTTTATGTTTAATATTTGGCTCGATTATCCGAAATTTGAAGATGAGATAATTATAGTTGAAAAAACAACAACTGATCTTTCCGTAAAGTTGGAAAATGTGATTTCTGCTGATGAAATTCTTTATTTTCAAAATTTGATAAGACGAATTCCGATAAATGAAAATGTTTTGAAATATGCTGTTAATTTATCAGTTATTACAAGACCGGGTACAAAGCATGTTCATGAAGTTGCCGGAAAATATCTTGAATGGGGAGCAGGACCCAGAGCATCACAATATTTGGTAATCGGTGCAAAAGCTCATGCTGTACTTTCCGGTAAATACTCTCCGGATATTGAAGATGTAAAAGCTGTTGCTCATCCTATATTAAGGCATAGAATTATAAGAAATTATAAAGCAGAAGCAGAAGGCATTACAGCTGATAATATTATTGATCAATTATTATAAAATAATTTTTTTTGGATTATAAAAAGTTAATATTAACCCACGACTTCAGTCGTGGGAGATTGATAATCAGCAAGATAATATTAACCGTTTTAACGGTTTAAATCATATAATATGGCACATTCTAAAGTGAAAATATGGGTACATGGTATTTTAGGTGTGAAAAACCGAAAAAAATTAATTGAGAAAATAATTGAAATGAAAAGAATAGTTTTTTTTATACTCCTTTTTTCTTCCGTTAATTTCAGTTTTTCACAAAAAAAGATTGATTTTGACTCAAAATATTTATTTACTACAGAAGAACTCGGTCCTGATATAAAAGTATTAATTGACAGTGTTGTTTTTAAACACGAGAAATCTATAATGTATTGCGACAGTGCACTTTTCGATTATTCAAACAATTATTTTGATGCGTATGGTAATATTGAAATAATTAAACCGACAAAAGAAAATGATACTGTCTTTTTATATGGTGATACACTGCATTATTCAGGTAAATTAAAGTATGCAAAGATCAGAAATAATGTTATTCTTGAAAAAGACAGCTTAACACTTTTTACTGACAGTTTGGATTATGATCTTGAAAAGAACATAGCTTATTATTTTGATAACGGAATAACTATAAACGGAGAGGATACTCTAAAAAGTGTTTTCGGTTATTATTATGCCGATGATGATGAATTCTTTTTTAAAAAAGATGTTGAAGTTATTAATCCGAGATTTAAGATGTATTCAGATACATTAAAGCATGATACCGAAACAAAAGTATCTTATTTTATGGGACCTACTGATATTATCAGTGATTCAAATTATATTTATTGTGAAAACGGATGGTATGATCATAACAGAGATATTTCTCAATTTAATGAAAACGCTTATCTGAAAAATAAAGAACAAATTCTAAAGGGGGACAGTTTATATTATGACAGAAATACAGGTATAGGTAAAGCATACAAAAATGTTATATTTAAAGACAGCATACAAGATGTTTTACTTCTCGGGAATAACGGATTTTATAACGAAAAAACAGGTTTTTCATTTATGACAGACAGTGCGTTATTTATTCAAGTATCAGAAAAATCAGATTCTATGTTTATGCATGCTGACACTCTGAAGTCATTTAAAGATTCAATTCTTGAAGATGAAAAATACAGAGTTTTCAGAATTATTCAAGCTTATAATCATGTGAAAACATATAAAGTTGATTTTCAATCAAAATGCGATTCATTAGTTTATAGTTTAAAAGATTCAATTATTGAAATGTATATAAATCCGGTTTTATGGTCAGATTCTAATCAACTTTTTGCAGATTTTATTTTAATACACACACATAAAAACGAAGTTGAAAGGGTAGATATGACAAATAATGCATTTATTATATCTCAATCTGATTCCATTCGTTTTGATCAAATATTCGGAAAAGATATGGTTGCCTATGTTGATGAACGAAAATTACAACAGATAGATGTAAATTCTGACGGAAAATCTGTTTATTTTATAAGAGATGATAATAAAAGGTTAATAGGAGTGAACTTTATCGAATGTACTGATATGGAGATTTATATGAAAGATAATAAAGTGGATAAAATATGGTTTTTTGAAGAACCGAAAGGTAAGATTCATCCGCCTTTGACTTTAGATATTTCTAAAACTTTATTGCCTAATTTTAAATGGGAAATAGATTACAGGCCGGAAAATAAAAATGAGATTTTTATATGGAAGAAAGAATCAGATACTTTTATTGATGAAAATAATAAAGATGAAGCCTCTGAAAGTGATTCGGGGCAAAATGAAGATGAACCCTCTGAAAATAATTCGCAACAAAATGAAGATGAGGATGATAAAAAATAAAAAAGTGCGAATTACATCGCACTTTTTTATTAATATTCGTCTTCGTTAAAAAAGAAGTCGTCTTTACTCGGGTAGTCAGGCCATATGTCTTCAATACTGTCGTAGCTTTCTCCTTCATCTTCTACTTCCTGAAGGTTCTCAACAACTTCCAAAGGTGCCCCCGAACGAATTGCAAAGTCAATTAACTCTTCTTTAGTCGCAGGCCAAGGTGCATCCTCTAATTTAGATGCTAATTCCAGTGTCCAATACATTTTAAAGTTTATTTGGTTATAATTATCTTATTTTTTTTTTAGGTTTGCAAATATATAAAAAATTTTAATACAAAAAATTTTTTTATAATTTGTGTAAAAGGCTTGTTCTTTCAGTATTTATAAGTTTTTTCTTCAATACCTGATTCAAAAGACAATGCTCTTGATAATACAAAAAAGTAATCAGACAACCGATTCAAATATTGAATTAATAAGACATCTACAAATTCATTACTTGCAAGTTTTACAACTTCTCTTTCTGCTCTTCTGCAGACAGTTCTGCAAACATGACAATATGCTGTTTCCTGATTGCCGCCGGGAATAATAAATGATTTTATCGGTGGAAGATCTTTATTTAATATATCAATCTTTTTTTCAATTGACAGTATATCTTCTTCTGTAATTTCAGGTATTTTTAGTTTATGATTGCCTCTGATTGCCAGCACAGAACCAATATGGAATAATTTATTTTGAATTTCAAACATATCTTTTTTATGGCTTTCTTTTATATCATTTGATATCAGTAAACCTATAAAGGAGTTTAGTTCATCTGTTGATCCGTATGCCGTAATTCTGTCATCAAATTTACTTACCCTGACTCCGTTTAATAGAGATGTTTTTCCTTTGTCACCGGTTTTCGTATAGATTTTCATTTTAATAGTTATTTTGTTAAAGAGACTATTAATATTAAAAAATAAATTTTCATATTAATAATGCAAGATACTGAATATTCTGTTGTTTTTATTGTATTTTTGTCGAAATTTATTAGAGGTTACCTAAAATATTAAAAGCTTATGAAGAAAAAAATATTGTTATTTATTTTGATTATTGTTGTCGCAGGAACAAGTTTATATTTTTTTAAAATATATGATTATAAAAATACTGAAGAAATTGCACTAAAAGACACTTTAACAATTGAAGAAGATAAAAATATTATATATGGATTAAATGCTGATGATTACATTATTGAATTTGATGCGATACAACCTGATATGTTCTTAAGTACATTGTTTGATAAATATAATGTAAGCAGTAAACTATTCGGAATCTTAAAGAAAACAAAAGGCATTTTTGATGTAAGAAAAATTAAAAGAGGACAAAAGTACAGTGTTTTCTTTTCAAAAGACACCTCAAAAACTGTTAATTATATTATTTATGAAAAAAATAAAACCGATTATATTGTTTTCGATTTGAATGATACTTTGAACGTGTATGCAGGTAAGAAGAAGGTTGCTGTGAAAGTGAAGGAGACCGGAGGAATTATCAGTTCTAACTTATGGTTTGCCATGGAAGATGCGGGTGTTGCCCCGCTGTTAGCAAATGATCTTTCTGAAATTTATGCATGGTCAATTGATTTTTTCGGTTTACAAAGAGGTGACAGATTTAAAATAATATATGAAGAGAAGTCGGTTAATGATACAATGATCGGATACGGAAAGATATTAGCCGCATATTTTGAACATTACGGCGACAGCATTTATGCTATTCCGTTTAATCAAGACAGTATTCAAAATTTTTACGATTCTAAAGGTAATAGTTTAAAAAAAGCATTTTTAAAAGCCCCGTTAAAATTTTCAAGAATAAGTTCCGGATTTTCATATGCAAGAAAACATCCTATTTTAAAAATTGTCAGGCCTCATCTTGGTGTAGATTATGCCGCTCCGTCAGGCACTCCTGTTTTTGCCTTAGGCGACGGAACGGTAATACATGCAGCATATAGAGGTGGAGCAGGCAATTATATCAAAATAAAACATAACAGTGTTTATACAACCGGATATATGCATTTGAAAGGATATGCTTCCGGTATTCACAGCGGTGTAAGAGTAAAACAAGGACAACTTATTGGTTATGTGGGCAGCACGGGATTATCTACCGGACCTCATTTAGATTTCAGAGTCTGGCAAAACGGAAAAAATATTAATCCTTTACATGTTGATGCTCCCCCCGTTGAACCTATTAAAGATGAATTTAAGGAGTATTTTATGAAAGCAAAGGAAGTCTATATGGATTGGTTAGATCAAATTGAATATAAGGTGGTGATTAAAGATACTGTTCCTGAAGATATTGGAGTATAGGTATTAATGCAATCTGTATATTCGTTTTGCTTCTTCAGCTTCAGGCATATATAAAAAAGGACCTATTGTCATTACACGCATCATTAAATTTTCTTTTAAAAAAACTTCAAAATCCATATAATTTCCGGAAGCAATGGCACCCGGTTTTCTGATTAATTCATATGAATTAGATCGAGGCCTTCTGTTTACATGTAATACAAACCAAAATACTTGCTGGTTTTCATCAAATGTTGAGTCTAATTCATGCGGATCATCTTGAATTTTATAAAATATAAAGGATTTTTTCGCTTCAATATAATCATTGAAAGGACCTATAGCCATTTTTGATCCGTCACCCAGATATTTCCAAAGAATTCTGTCATATTCTTTAACTGTTCCGTGATCAACTTTTGCTCCTTTTCTTCGAAGTTCATAACTGACATATCCAGTATTGTTGTCTTCAACTTCTCTTACACTTACATAGAACCAATAAACTAATCTGTTTTCATCCAAATTATCACTGTAACTTACTTGTGCTTGTGATTTATCTGCAGCAAAAATGCCTGATAATAATAGTATTGCAGTTGCAAATACTGTTTTAATGTAATTTTTCATAATTTTTAATTTACGTTTGATTTTGTTCCTTGTTAATTTTGGTATTATAATAGAAAACTACAAACAATATGCCGAAGATAAGAAATTTTTTGCAGATAATAATCTCTCTTTGCCTATGCCTCTTATAATTTGGTATTTAAAATTATAAAGTTCAAGTTCTTGGCGATATTTAATAAATAGTTCATTTCTTTTTTCTCCGTTGTTAACTCTTATATCATCCGGTATCCATTCAATATCCGGATAACAAAGCAAATAACAATCCGGTTTAATTGATTTCAGAGCATTTTCCAAAAGTTTCGGAACTTTATTAAACACTTCATTGAACCATATCTTTGTAATTATTAATCCTGTATCAAAAAAAACAAATTTATTTGCCTTATTGTAGCTTTTTGTTAATTCTTTAATTTGATGTTTTGTTATATTTAAAACATCATTATAATCGTATTTATTATTCCTTTGTTGAATATATTTTCTTGCATATTCAGGAATATAAATTGTATTGAACTCTTTAGACAGAAATTCTGCAATAGTTGTTTTTCCGGTTGATTCAGGACCTGTAATTATTATCTTTTTTATTAATTTTTTTTTAATCAATTAATTAGATTTAATGATATCTACAATTCTTACTTCATAAATTAAAGAAGAAAAAGGAGGGATTAAGCCGACTTGATCCCCTTTATATGCATAGTCGGAATGAATTATCAGAATTGCTAAAGCATCTTTTTTCATTTTAGCGATTGACAATTCCCAACCGGGTATAACAGGATCTTTCTTAAATGCATAATATTGAGGATTCTCAAAATCTGCTTCATCAAAAACAATTTCAGGATCGCTTAATAAGTATCCTTTGTAAACTGAAACAACTGTATCGCCCGATGCAGGAAAATCAGAAACTAAGGTTTCGGGTGATGAAAACCCGGTATTAATCAAGTATAATCCGTCTTCTATGGTGTCAATATTCTTATATTCAACATTTGCAAGATATTCTTCAAGTAATGCTTTTTCAATATCTTTTTTTTCCTTATTACAAAATGAAAATAAAACAACTAATAAAACTAATACTGAATATTTGTAATATGTTTTCATTATGAACTTATAATTTAGTCAATTGACGGGAAATCTCTGATTATCATATTTATATAACAATCAATGTTTTATTTGATTTATTATTAGACAAAACTTATAACTTAACTTCTAAATCATAAGTTCTGACAAAAGTGAAGGCGACTTTTGTTGAAAACCGCCTTAGTCTATAGTTTATTTGTTACGTGCTACTCTAAAACCGTAATTGAAATTTGTTTTTGCAGCTTTAGGTCCGTCACGGCTGGTAACTTTTGCAAGTTCTTCTCTGTAGTGCCAAGAACCGCCTCTTAATACTCTGTAAGGCTGTGCTGTGCTGTAAAAAGGATCTTTTTCAGGAGAAGAAGCATAAAAATTTGATTTGTAATAATCACTGCACCATTCCCAAACGTTCCCGCTCATGTCATAAATACCTAATTCATTAGGCTTTTTTGTTTTTATTTTTTTAGGGCCTACTAATTTTGAGGTTTCGTCATACCATGCTACATCATTAATATTGTTACTTCCGCTGTATTTGTAATTTTGACTTTTATTTCCGCCTCTTGCTGCAAATTCCCATTCGGCTTCGGTAGGTAATCGATAACCGTTTTTACTCCTGTCCAAATCCCATCCGCCGTCTGCATTTTTTTTATAGCATTTTTCTAAACCGTTTTTTGCACTTAACCAATTACAATATTTAATTACGTCATACCAAGAAACATGGTGCATCGGGAAATTAGCATCCCATCCCCACCAAGATTTACCGGATGATACATAAAACATTTGAGTATATTTATGCGAATCCATCCATTCTTTATCGGGTGGAGAAGGCATTTTTTTTCCTGTTGAACTTGAAAATTGTTTATATTCACTTACTGTTACTTCATGCTCACAAATGTAAAAAGAACTGACAGTTACTTTATGTGCCGGTTTTTCTTCCGGTACACCTGTATTTGATCCCATCATAAATGTTCCGCCTTCCACTAAAATCATCTTCGGAGATTGTGCGAAAACACCGAACTGAATATATAAAATTGAAAAAAATAAAAGGAATGATTTTAATATTGAATTTTTCATGTTTCTTTTTTTATAATTTTCAAAAGTCTCTGTATATTTAAACACTAAACGATAAAAATGACAGATTTTGTGTAAAAATAACGTTTTTATTATAATTTAACAAAAATAATAAAGTTTAAAGAACAAAAGAATATGTAAATTTATAAATGAAATTAAATATTAACAAAATTTATTAAATGATTTTTTTTCATTTTTTTATTAACTTTTTTTAAAATTAAATTATGTATCTTATTATCAAAAAATTATAAGTTAAATTAAAAAAGTTAACAGTAAAACATCATTTAATTCATGTAATATACACCTAACAGAAAGTATAGTAACGTATAGTATACAAAGGGATTGCCGGCATAAAATATGCGATATGATATTTAAAAAAATATTGGCAGCAGATTAACAATAAACACGCCGATAAAAAAATTTTACTTGCTGAAGGATTTGCACCCAGCAGAAATGTTATGGTAGAAATTTTGAAAGTATTAGGGTATAAATACAAAACAGCAGATACAGGTTATGATGTTATTTTATCAATAAAGAATAATAAATTTGATTTAATGCTTTTAGACCTTGAATTGCCGCAATTCGACGGTTTTGAAACCATCGAACATATACGCAGAAACTTAAATTATCCGGAAAATGCGATACCTGTAGTTGCAATGACCAATAGAGATTTTTCTTCTGATTTTAATCAAACGTACAAGGAAGAAGGCTTTGACGGTCTTATTATTAAACCGTTTTCTCTTGATGATTTGGATCATATTATTAAAGAAATATTATTTCGTCCGAAAAAAAGAGAAAAAAATGTATTTTCCGATTAAAAGAGCCGTTTTACGGCTCTTTTTTATTTGGAGATAACAAAAAATACTTAATGTGTTTTCTTGTTATCATTTTTTTTTGTATTATTGTTATAAGATAATTTACAAATTTAAAAATATAAAAACAATGAGCAAATCTCCAAAAATTGCAATAATCTTATCAGGAAACGGTGTATACGACGGAGCGGAAATTCATGAATCAACAATGACGATGCTGGCTGTTGACAAGCAAGGTGGTGAATATGAGCTGTTTGCACCTGACATTGAACAGCATCATGTCATTAATCATTTAACCGGAGAAGAAACGGATGAGAAAAGGAATGTTTTGGTTGAAGCAGCCAGAATTGCCAGAGGTAAAATAAAACCTTTATCTGATCTTGATGTAGCTGATTTTGATGCTGTGATATTTCCGGGAGGCTTTGGTGTAGCAAAGAATTTATCTGATTTTGCTTTTAAAGGTGCAGATTGTTCTGTTTTACCTGATGTTGAAAATACGATAAAAAAAGCGGTATCATCAGGTAAACCTGTTGGTGCTTTATGTATTTCTCCGGCTGTAGTTGCAAAAGTATTGGAAGGTGTTAAGGTAACAATAGGTCAAGATCAAGAAACTGCAGATGCAATAAAGAATATGGGAGGAAATCATGTAAATACATCTCACGGTGAAGTAACGGTTGACGAAAAATTTAAAGTTGCTACAACTCCTTGCTATATGCTTGATGCTACTATTTCGGATATAGCAAACGGAGCTGAAAATGTTACTAAAGCTGTATTTGGGATGATTAATTAGCGTTTGTCTATAAAGTCAGGGCTTGACTATATTTGCAAATATATATAAATGTTAATATTCTGAATATGTAATAATTAACAAAGTCAAACCCTGACTGTTGCTGATAATACATTTTCTTCATATTTATTGTTCTGTTATTGCAAATAACAGAACTTTTTTTGCAAATAATTTGTTATAGTAGTAGCAATATATTATATTTGTAAAAAATATTTTATGCAGTATGAAAACAAAGAAATTGAACTCCTTAAACAATTGGGACTTAATAATTTAGAATCGGAAGTTTATTTGCACCTTCTCACAAACAAACCAATGACAGCGTATAAAGTGGGTAAAGAAATAAATAAGCCTACAGCCAATGTATATAAAGCAATAGATGCTTTATCAAAAAAAGGAGCAGTTATTATTGAGGATAATAACAATAAACATTGCAAAGCTGTTCATTCCGATGAATTTATCAGTCATTATGAAAAAGACGTATTAAGTAAAGCAAATGCAGCAAAAACAGTTCTGCAAAAATTAGAGAAGAAACAGAATGACGAAAAAACCTATTCAATAAATTCAGTTCCGTTGATATTTGAACGATTTGAATCAATGATGCAGAAATGTAAAGTTGTGGCGGTAATTGATGCTTTTCCTCTTGCATTAAACAAGGTTTTAGGTTCAGTAAATCAGGCAATTGAAAGAGGTGTGGATGTCTTTGTTCAAACATATGACCAAACTGAGATCAAAGGAGCAAATGTTGCTTATACCGAAAAAGGAGAAACTGCTTTGAGTTATTGGCAAAGCCAACAATTAAATTTAATAACAGACGGAGAGGAACATTTAATTTCATTAATGAATAACGAATTAAACAAAGTTATACAAGCTGTTTGGAGTAATAATATATATATGTCTTGTATTTTGCATGCAGGACGATTACAAGAACAAACAGTTATTAAAATTATGTCAAAAATGAATCATAAAGATTTTGAGAAAGAAGTAAAAGAATTGATTAAAAAGCAGAAATTTTTCTTTAACAGTAATATTCCCGGATTTAATAAACTTTTTAAAAACAGATAAAAAAAACGTTATGAACAATCTTATAAAAAAAATACAAAGTAATATTATTCTTACAATTTTAACAGCCCTGATTGCCGGTGTTATTGTACTTATTGTAAGTAAGTTTTTGGCTCAAATTACAGTACCGCTTATTGAAGATTTTTTTAAGTTAAGTTTTTATACAAAAAATACTATATCAAAATTATATATGTTGGTTTTGTCAATTTTATTAATTCTGATAATAAATAACGGACATTTAAAAAACTATGGTTTTAAGAAACCGAAAAACGTTAAATATTTGAAAATGACACTTATAACAATAGGTGTCTCAGTAGGATCATTTATATTCGGGAATCTTTTATTTATGGGGGTTTTAAATCATTTTTTTCCGGCAGAAAACACAACGGTATTTCCGGAACAAAAATCTTTGGTTGAAATGATTTTAACCGTTTGGATTTGGTCAAGTATATGCGAAGAAGTTTTAGTTCGCGGATTGGTACAGAGTTTTATGCAACATTTAAAATCTAAAAAGTTTGGCTGTATTTAAAAACATTGTTGTTGATAAAATTTTATTATCTTGCAAAAAATTATAAAGCAAAGATATGATAATACGTGACCAAATTAAAGAATTATTTAAAAAGCTAGACAATATACAGCAA
>JAUVIG010000209.1 GCA_030592825.1 Chlorobiota bacterium
ACTGAGCTTTTTACACGAACCGAGGATAATTAATTTAATTAAAAAAAATATTATCGGAAAGAATACGATCTATGCACTTGAATTGATTGATAATTTTATTCAAGCTGATTTGAAACCATATATTGTTCCGATATTTGATGACATTTCCACTATTCAAAAAATCAAGAAATTATCAAAATATTTTCCTCAACAAAGGATGAATTTTAATGATCGTTTAAGATATTTAATCACTTTAGATTATGACATGATCAGTACATGGGCTGTTACTCGCACCTTGGAAATGTTGGAACGAATTCACAGAAAAAAATCCAAAAAAGATACTCATTCCGAAAAGCAAACTTTCGATGACATCAAATTATGGACAAATGAAAATACAACTAAAATATTAAACCGAATCAAACGAAGTGAATTACCTGACGAGGTTTTTTTAAGTTTATTTCATTCTCACGAATTAGTATATACTACGGCAGCCAAAATAATATATGATGAAAATCCTCAAAAATGTTTTGAGTATTTAAAAAATATGAGTCCCGAAAAACAAGCATTAATTGATGTTCTTTCTTACAATGGTGTTATATTACAAGATAAAGTTAAACTGTTAAGAAGATACCAACCTTTTTTCAGTATTCCGGATTTTCTTTTAGTGGAATTAGCTGAAATAATGACTGTTAATGCATTGTCAGAAGGAGAAAAAATATTTTTTAATACAAACGGAAATGAAAATATATTAATTCTTATACGGGGAGAATTACAAAGTGATGAAAATAAGGGAGAATCTCTGATATTTTCAAAAAAAATTATACTTACTCCCGGGATGAATATTGATAATAAGATTGAATATCTGATTGCTTCAAAAAAAGCAATAGTACTAACTACCGGCAGGTATGATTATTTTAATTTATTAGTTGATAATACTAAAATTTTACAACATATTTTTGATATAATACAAGATTAATAATTAACCATAAAAAAAATTTACTATGAAATGTATTATTATAGATGATGATAAAGTTTCAAGATTAGTAATTGAGAAGTATATCAGCAGAACCGACTTTCTGGATTTAACAACTTCATTTGATAATGCTGTTGATGCTGCAAATTTTTTTAATAATATGAATATTGTAGATTTGATATTTTTAGACATTGAAATGCCCGGAATGAGCGGAGTTGAGTTTCTTGAAAGTTTAGATAACTTACCTCAAATAATAATCATTTCAGCAAAAGAAAAATATGCTTTACAGGCAATTCAGCATGATGTTACTGATTATTTGCTTAAGCCGATTGTTTACTCAAGATTTCTAAAAGCTGCAGTAAAAGCTAATAATTTAATGTCGGAAGAACTAAAAAAGGACAGATCAAACGGTATTTTTATCAAAAGCAGCTCTTCGTCTTTTATCAGATTATTTTATGATGATATATTGTGGATAGAAGCTATGGAAAATTATGTCGTAATTACTACATACGATCAAAGACATACGATTCATTTTACAATGAAGGCAATATTAAATAAGTTACCTGCCGATAAATTTATTCGCGTTCATCGATCATATATTATTAATAAAAAAAGAATTGAAAGGATTGAAGATAACATGATTATTATGAACACTAAAGAAAAAAGAAAATCTATACCGATATCGAAATCATATAAAGATGATTTTATGAAAAATATTCATATTGTAAATAAATAGTAAAACCCAATGAAAATGAATGAAGAATTATTAACATTAGAACCGAAAAAAGTTTGGAAAAACTTTGTTGAACTAACAAAAATTCCGCGACCTTCAAAAAAAGAAGGTAAAATCATTGAATATATGAAATCTTGGGCTGAATCTAAAGGTTTGGAGCACTTGGTTGATGAAGTGGGAAATGTAATTATCAAAAAACCTGCAACACCCGGAATGAAAAACAGAAAAGGCATTATTTTACAAGGTCATCTTGATATGGTACCTCAAAAAAATAATGATATCGAACACGATTTTGAAAAAGACCCTATCCAAGCATATATTGACGGAGACTGGGTTACTGCCAAAGGAACAACTCTTGGTGCAGATAACGGAATGGGTGTTGCTGCAGCAATGACAGTTTTGGAATCGGATGATATTGAACACGGTCCGATAGAAGCATTAATGACTATTGATGAAGAAACAGGTATGACAGGTGCATTTGAATTAAAACCGGGAATATTAAACGGAGACATTCTTATGAATCTTGATTCTGAAGACGAAGGAGAATTATACATCGGTTGTGCCGGAGGAATTGATTTATCGGCAACTTTTAAATACAAAGAGGAAGAAGTACCGAAAGATTCAACAGCTGTAAAATTAACGGTAACCGGACTAAAGGGAGGACATTCAGGAATTGATATTCCCTTGCAAAGAGGAAATGCAAATAAAGTAATTTTCAGATTCCTTAAAAATGCAGAAAAATATCACAATGTGAAACTTGCAAGCATTTCCGGAGGAGATATGAGAAATGCAATTCCGAGAGAAGCAATTGCAATTATCACTGTGCCGAAAACAGAACTCGCAGAATTTAATAAATGCGTGAAAGAATTTGAAAATACAGTGCTCACAGAAATAAAAGTTCCGGATCCCGGTTTAAAGATTTTGGCAGAAGAAACAGATATGCCTAAATTTATTATTGATAATAAAACTGCAAAAAAATTATATAAAGCAATTAATGCAGCTCCACACGGTCCTATGAGATTTATTGACGGAATGAATGATGTTCCGGAAACTTCGACAAATCTCGGAATCGTAAAATCAGAAAATAAAAAAATTATGATTGCAAATCTCATCAGAAGTTCTTCTGAAACTGCTAAACATAATTTAAAAGATGAAATAGGCGGATTATTTAAACTTGCAGGTGCTAAAGTTAAAGCACATGGTGAATATCCGGGCTGGAATCCAAATTTTGATTCCCCGATCTTGAAAAAAATGAAAAGTACCTATAATAATAAATACGGAAGAATACCTGATGTTAAAATAATACATGCAGGATTAGAATGTGGTGTTCTCGGAGCAACTTATACGAACTGGGATATGATTTCATTCGGTCCCACAATAAGATTTCCGCATTCACCCGATGAAAAAGTTAAAATTGATACAGTTGTTAAGTTTTGGGACTTTTTGGTTGAAACCTTAAAGAATGTTCCCGAAAAATAAAAAATTTTTATGAAACAAACCCTGTCAGTGCTTACAAAGCCTGACAGCGGTTTTGTTTTGTAATGTACGGCAAACAGCTTTCGAGCGTCTAAAAACTCGGAGCGTTTCAACAAATTTTCAATACTACCAATTTCTTTAAGAAGATACTATGAAGAAAGTAGAAATAACAACAACAACTTATGAATACGATTCTCTTGAGGAATTAAGTCAAGATGAACAATTCTTAATCAATAAATCAAAAGAAGCCGTTAATAATGCATATGCACCTTATTCAAAATTTAATGTTGGTGCAGCTGTATTATTGGAAAACGGAGAAATAATTACCGGAACAAATCAGGAAAATGCGGCATATCCTTCAGGTTTATGTGCAGAGCGTGTTGCCATATTCTATGCAAACTCAAAATACCCGGATGTGCCGGTGAAGGCAATTGCTGTAGCGGCTTTTACGAATAATAAATTTGTTGAAAACCCTGTTCCCCCTTGCGGTTCATGCAGACAAGTTATTGTTGAAACTGAAACCCGATTTAATACCCCTATAAAAATATATCTTGTAAGTATGCGCAAAATTACGGTTATTAATAATGCTAAAACATTACTTCCTTTAAATTTTGATGAACATTTTTTGACAGAATAACAGAAAATACATTTCTGAAATATCAAGGTATTATTCTAAAGTTTTTAATGCATCGGGTAAATATCGAATAATATCAGATGCTGTAAGAGCATTTTGTCCTAAGTTCTTTGCAGCAATGTCTCCTGAAAGACCATGAATATATACTCCTGTTACAGCTGCATTTTCAGGTGAATAATTTTGTGCAAGTAAGGACACAATTATACCGGTTAACACATCACCGCTTCCTCCGGTTGCCATACCGGGGTTTCCCACAGAATTAAAAAACACTTTACCGCCGGGAGTTGCAACAGATGTATAAGCTCCTTTCAATATTAATATTACATTATATTTCTTTGCAAACTCAACTTGCTTTTGCATTCGTTGATAATTACTTTCAGTTTTACCCACCAATCTTTCAAACTCTTTAGGATGAGGAGTAAATATACTGCCTTCAGGGACTTTTTCTAACAGATTTTTATTTTCAGATAAAATTGTAATTGCATCAGCATCAAATACGACAGGATTATTATAGTTTTCAATCAAATTTATCAACAATTCCTTTGTCATGTCATCAAAACCGATTCCCGGTCCGACGGCAACAGCATTAAAAAAATTTAAATCTACCGATTCTGACAGATAAAATTCATTTTTATCAATTTTCAACATTGTTTCGGGTGATGATATATGCATTATTTCATAATTTGCTTTAGGTACATGAGCAGTAATCAAACCTGCTCCTGTTCTGTGAGCTGCCTTAACGGTTAAAACAGATGCTCCGGCTTTTCCGTAACTTCCTGCAACAATTAATGCATGTCCGTAATTACCTTTATGCGAAAATTTTTTTCTTTTTCTGATTATTACATCATCTTCTTCAATAAAATAATAATCAGCATCAGCCTTTTTAATATAATCGGGATGAATTCCAATATCAATAATATGAAATGTTCCGACAAAATCTTCATTATCGGGAAAAAGGAATGATAAAGAAGGATATTGAAATGTTAAGGTATGATCTGCTTTAATTACTGTTCTTTCCTCTGACGGGTTTTCTTCTCCGAATAAACCCGAAGGAGCATCAATTGCAATAATATCAGCTCCGGAACTGTTAATCAGTTTTACAACTTCTTCAGGAAAACCGCTTAGTTTTCTTGTTAAACCTGAACCGAAAATTGCATCAATTACTATTTGATCATTGTAAATAATCGGAAAATTTTCTTCCTTTTTTAAAATATGAATATTTACTTTCCCTTGCTCACTTAATCGTTCAAGATTAATTTTAAAATCTTTTGAAAAATTTTCAGTAAACTTGACAATTTGAAGATTCACTTTGAAACCTTTTTCTGCTAACAATCGTGCAACAACTAAACCGTCACCACCATTATTTCCCGGTCCGGCAAAAATCATAAATAATTTATTTTCGGGATATAATTGAAGAACCTTCTCTGTTGCCGCAGATGCAGCTCTTTCCATAAGGTCTGTCGAAAAAATCGGTTCGTGCTCAATAGTATAATTATCAGCTTCTCGTGTTTGTTCTGCATTAAATAATTTCATAAACAAGACAATTTAATAATGTAAAGTAAAGATAACCTCTATTAATTAATTTCTTTCAAGAAACAAATATAATGAATAAGATGCGAGGCACAAATTTTATGTAATAGCTGTAGCTGTTTCAAAAAATTTTAACGAAGTCAGATTGTTTATTATATTTGTTCCCAAAGGGTTTTCAGAGGTTACCTAAAATATTTCCTGACAAATTCGGCTTTTTTTCGTGAGTTCACCCAAAAAATATAATTTTACAAACAAATTTAAAACAATTTAAGTTTTATGAATACAATATTTGAAAAAAATTATAAAAACTGTGAAATTAGAGTTGTTGAAGTTATTAGAAAGCCTGAAAAACTTTTTGATATAATAAAAAACGATCTCTATAAACATGAAATTATCAATTACAGATTAATAAAAAACACAAAAAGAAAAACAGAATGGTTGACAGTCAGAATATTGTTAAAACAAATGTCGGGAAAATATTCCGAAATTAAATATAATCAAGCAGGCAACCCTTTTACAGACAGCAAATTTCATATTTCAATTACTCATTCTCAAAACATTGTCGGTATCATTATAAGTAAAAATTCAAATATCGGAATTGATTCTGAAATTATTTCTGACAGGATATTAAGAACGGCTCATAAATTTATATGTGAAGAAGAGTTGAGACAATTTGGTGATGACCAAAAATTAAAAAAAATCTATCTGAATTGGTGCGGAAAAGAAACATTATTTAAAATTAAAGGTGGTGGAGGAATTGACTTTAAAGAAAATCTCAAAATAAACATTCCCCGGCTATATACTTCCGGAACAATAACAGGTATTTATAAAAAATCATCTGTTATCGAAGAATACAAAATCTCATATCTTTTTAAAAAAGTGAAAGATCAAGAATTATTAATAACATGGCATTCATCTTAAATATAATGGTTAAATGATGAGTCTACTCCGAAAAGGTGCAAGGCAACTAATCTTGCAAAAAGTCAAAAAGTTAGTGGGCATATAATCAGTTAATTAAGAAAGTTGCCATGCACCTTTTATGAATAATATTACTTTTCGGAGTGGTCTCAATGATTAACCGATAGAATTTAAATATTGCCGAAATTTGCAAATTAAGTTGCAAACACTGAAATAAAATCAGCACAAGTTGCACGAATTAACAAAGAGCATTTTCAATTTTTTTTTGTATATTGCGATGTTAAACGTTTTTTCTTTTTAATGAAAAAAGTAATAATCCTAATATCATTAATATTATCTTCTTTTTTTGCAAATTCCCAAATTTCAAAACAAGATTCTTTATTAAATCTTTTGGCTGTATTTAAAAACATTGTTGTTGATAAAATTTTATTATCTTGCAAAAAATTATAAAGCAAAGATATGATAATACGTGACCAAATTAAAGAATTATTTAAAAAGCTAGACAATATACAGCAA
>JAUVIG010000237.1 GCA_030592825.1 Chlorobiota bacterium
ATTTTTAAGAACCTCAACTTTATTTTGAATTATTGGTATAGCTTCTTTAATTCTTAAATTTACAAGAAGATGTGCAAAAGCATCATGCCAAGGATCAAAATCGCTTTTAAATATCTTTAATAATCTTTCTTTTTCTTTGTCAATATCAGCAAAATATAAAGCATCAAATAAATACAGATAAGATAATTGAGAATTTTCCTGTGATAATTTTTCAATATTATCAATTACTAAACTTGGAACTGTGTTTTGATATTTTTCTGATAATAAAGAAATTAGATATTGACCTTGTTCATTTAAAAAATCCCAATTATCTGTAGTTGTGGTGAATAAACTTATTACATGCTTTGCAAGTTCTTCATTATGATGTTTTTCGGCAATGATAGCATACCAAAGCGGTGCAGGTGAATAATAATCTTCTTCAGAATAATAAAAAATATCATTATTATATGCATTTTTTATGTTATAAATTACTTTCTCAATTATTGAATCATCAGGAGGATGATTATATATAAACTCTATTGCTTCAAAGGGGATTCCATTATACCTTGTGTCAAGTATTTCAAATGCTTTTTGTAAATTCATCTGTCAAGATTATAATATGTTATACCGTGCCACGCTACAGCGTGGCACGGTTCTGCTAAATCTATTTTACCTTTCTCACAACATCAATCACCGTTCCGTCAACCCATTTAATTGCTGCAATTATTTCATCTGTAAATTCGGGTTTTTTTGGTACACCGCATATCTTTTCTGCTTCATCTTTTAATTCTTGAATGGTTTTTATCGGTAAACCGGAATCTTTTGTTGCTTCAATTAAATCTTTTCTAAGGGGGTTAATTGCAATTCCTCTTTCTGTAACTATAACATCAATCAGTTCACCCGGCCCCACAAGTGTTGTAACTTCATCAACAATTACCGGTATTCTGTTTCTGAATAAGGGTATGGGAAGAATAACGGTTTTGCTGAACAAACAGTTTTGCCATCCGCCTATACCGTGCATTAAGAAACCGTCGGAATGTGTAACAACATTTCCGTTAAAATTTACATCAACTTCGGTTGCTCCCAAAATGACGACATCTACCATTGCGGCAAAATTGCCTTTACCGTGATAATTATAACTTGTAAACGGACTTGTCCATACATGTCCGGAGTTTTCACGCATAGAACGTACACCTTCAAGGTCAAATGTTTGTCCGTCAAGAATGTAATCAATTAACCCTTCTTCCAACATTTCAACCAGATATTTATTACTGCCGCCTCTGGCAAATCGAGCCTTAATTCCTTTTTCCTTCATAATTTCTCTGAAGTAATTTCCTACAGATAACGAAGTACCTCCTGCACCTGCCTGAAATGAGAAACCGTCTTTAATAATTCCTGCTGAATCACAAAATTTTGCCGTCATCTCGGCTAATAATAATCTGTCCGGACTTTTTGTTATTTGTGTTGTTCCGGAAATTATTTTTTCGGGTTCACCAACTTTATCTACATTTACAGTATAATCTACATTATTTCCTTGAATTTGCCACGGTACACACGGAAAAGGCACGATATTATCAGTAATTACAATAACTTTATCGGCATATTGAGAATCGGCAAGAGCAAATCCTAACAAACCGCTTGCTGACAGTCCGTTAACACCGTTTGCATTTCCGAAAGTATCAGCTGTTCCGGCTACGATAATTGCAATATCAATTTTCACATCTCCGTCTTGTACTGCTTGATATCTGCCGCCGTGAGAACGTAAAATTGCTGTTCCTTTCATTTTTCCTTCGGATGTAAACTTTCCGAGCGGACCGTTCATACTTCCTTCAATACGGTTTATTGTTCCGTCTTCAAGATATTGAATAAGATGAGCATGACACGGAAAAGATGCGGAAGGAAACCATCTCAAATCTTTAATTCCTAATTCCTTTGCAATATCAAATACTTGGTTCATAATCAAATCACCGTTTCTGAAATGATGATGTGATGAAATAGTCATTCCGTCTTTTAAACCGGCTTTTATCAATGCTTCTTTTATAGTTGCAACTTGTTTATTTCCGTCAAGCGGAAAATCAGAAACAGAAGAAATTTTCGGAGCATATTTTTTTGCTTCAGGTTTATATTTTCCGGCACCCATAAAAGGCACTTGTTTTTCTCCGTTTATTTCAAGAGGAACCATTCGTCCTGCTGCATTTTTTATCAATTTTGACATATTTTTTGTTTTAAAAATGTTATTAATCAGATTTCAATTGATTAAAATTTTGATAAAACCGTTAAATCAGTTTTTTTTCAGCATAGATTTTTCGAGCCGGGGACTGTTATTTTTATTAATGAATAAATATACAATCATTGTAATTATTACCCCCAATATTGAGCCTGCAAGAACATCACCAAGGAAATGCCAAGATAAATAAACTCTTGAACAGGCAATCAATAAAGCGAATATAAAAAAAGTTAATTTCAAATATTTTTTCTTTACAATTATTGAGAGTAAAAAGAAAACAGCAAATGCCGTAGCACTGTGTCCGGAAGGAAATGAATTAAAACCACCGGGGTCAACACCGCTTACCAAATATATGTCGTAATTTCCGGAATAATAATTCTCAAAATGAAAAACAGGCCGAAAGCTTTCTGTAAAAATTAACCTTTTTAACAATTGTACAATTAATGCAGTTAAAATATTTGATACAGCAGAAATAATTGCCCATTTATATTTTACAAAAAGTAAAAGTAAAGTTATTAAAACGGCAAATGTACCATGACCGAAGTTTGTCCAATATTTAAAAAAGAAATCAAAAAAAGGATTATGAAAAGAATTAATAAAGATATGAATTTCCTGTTTCTCATAAAGCAGTAACATTATTGAGATGAAAATTACAAAGATGAAATACGGTATTATAAAGAATAAGTTTCTGTTCAATATTTTAATCACAATTTTTTTTACAAAAATATACATTTGTAATTAAAATAATAATTTAAATTTAAGTGAGATAATTATTTACCTTTGCAAAAAAAATCTTTATATAAATATTGTCAGTCAGTAAAGTCATATTAAGTAGTAATTAGTCATGGCGTAACTTGGTTAAATGTCATAAATTCAAGATACTACATAATATTGATTTTTTTTTGAGTTATGTATAAAAGCTATTTCAAACATGAGAAATTTATTCTTCAAAATTTGGTATTGGTATATAAGTACTGTTGATAAAAATGCAGATATTATTTTCATGAACTTCGGTTATTCTCATCCTGATATGAATATAACATTAGATGAAAGTGATGAAAAAAACAGGTATTCTGCTCAATTATATCATTTAACAGCTTCTTCAAGAGATATTTCCGGAAAAGATATTTTAGAGGTTGGTTGCGGTCGAGGCGGCGGATTATCATATATCAACAGATATCTGTCACCAAAAACAGTTACAGGGATTGATTTGAATAAAAAAGCTATAAAATTCTGCAATTCATTCTACAAAGATGATAATAATAAATTTCTGCAAGCTGATGCCCAAAAATTACCTTTTGAAGATAATAGTTTTGATTCTGTTATCAATGTGGAATCATCACATCGCTACCCGAATATGGAATTATTTCTTAATGAAGTTAAAAGAGTTTTAAAACCCGGCGGTTATTTTTTATTTACTGATTTCAGATATGATCATGAAGTTGAGAAAATGGATTCCCATCTGAATAATATGGGATTGACTGTTGAGTCGAAACAAGATATTACTGAAAATGTTGTAGAAGCATTAACTCATATGACTCCTGAAAGAAAAGAATTAGTAAAAAGATTACTGCCGAAATTTTTACATGGTTTGGGAAATAACTTTGCTGCAGTTAAGGATACTGAAACTTATAACTACTTTAAGAACAGGAAATATGAATATTTGCATTATGTATTAAAAAAGTAGAATTTAATAAAATCGAAAAACTCTTGTTAAAAAACAAAATGGGACAAATTGATATTAAAAGTATTATTAAGACCGGAAGTTCTATACATTTAACCAAAATACCAAATTTTGCATATACTATAATTGAAAAAATCATAAAACAGAATGAGATCAATCGCGTATTAGGTAAATATTCTGATTATCAGGAAATTGATTTTATTAACAAATTAATTGAGCACTTAAATTTAAAGATTGAGATCGAAGGTATTGAGAACCTTCCTGAAAACGGAAAATGTTTTTTTGTCGGGAATCATGCTTACGGTTTTATTGACGGAATGATTATTCTTAAGATAGTTGGTGAAAAATACGGAAAATTAAAATTCATAGGGAACGAAGTTTTTTTATTGATCCCTAATTTAAGACCGATGGTAGCAGCTGTAAACATGTTCAATAAATCACCAAAGGAGTATCTTTTAGCATTAAATAAAGTCTACAAATCTGACATTCCGATAACACATTTTCCTAACGGCCTTGTTTCAAGAATACATAAAAGAAAAGTGAAAGATAAATATTGGAAAAAAAGCTTTATTGCCAAAGCTGTATCTTGTGAAAGAAATGTCGTCCCCATCAGGTTTTACGGCAGGAATTCAAATTTTTTCTATATTTTTTTTATAATCAGACGTTTTTTCAGAATTAAGGTAGAACTTGAAACCTTATTGCTTCCGAGAGAGTTTTTTAATAAGAAGAATAAAACAATAAAAGTTAAGATCGGTAAAATGATACCTTATAAGAATTTTAATAAAAATAAATCATATTCAGATTGGGCACAGGAAATTAAGGAGCTTGTTTATGAATTATAAAGATTCACAGAAAAGTACTGAAAAAATACCTGATGAAAATAATAAACAGTCATTCTTTAATGAATATAGTAAATATTGAAACAAAAAATATCAATTTGTTGAAAAGATAAAGCCTCATTTTATTAAGATTGAACTTATTTTGGTAATCCTCGCTTTAGCGGCTTAAAAACAGAAAAAATTATAAGTTGCCGAATTCCACAGACATATTAATATACAAAACCGGTATTGACATAGGTTCAACTACTGCTAAAATAGTTACAATCGAAAAAATAAACTTTCAAAAGTATCAATTTCGGATATCTATGTTTATTTTCTTGAAAAATTATCTGAAATACACATTCGAAGAGCAAACAAGATAATTAAAGAATTTAAATTTTATACACCTTTCTATAAGATAAGACATGAAGCAAGAAACGCATCCGAAATAATAAATCTTGCAAATCAGTTTGGTGAAGGTTGGCTGATACCGGCTGAAATTTCAAGCTTTGCAAAACAAGGAATTAACAATGTCGTAAGCGTTCAACCCTTTGGCTGTATAGCAAATCATATAGTTTCAAAAGGCGTGGAAAAACGAATAAAAGATATGTTCCCGAAACTAAATCTTTTATTTCTTGATTTTGACGACGGAACAAGCGAAATTAATATTTTAAACCGTTTGCATTATATGGTTCGAAATTGTCATAATTAATTAGTGTTTTTCTATAATGTTGGTACTTTTGCAGAAATAGTGAAGGCTTGGATATGAAAAACAGTTTTAATAAAAGTTTTATAATGTCAATGTTTTAAATTTCTTAGCCAAGCCTTCACTTTATTGACAAACACTAATTATCTCTGTCTTCAGCTTTCATTTTCAAATACTTATCAGCTTTTTCAAAGTCAGGTATTCCGTATCCGTATTTATCATCCGGAGAATGATATCTGTCGGATGTTTTTTGAACAGCATCAATTATTTCCATATTATTAAACTCGGGATTTGCTTGCCATAAACATGCAACAGCACCTGCTAACAACGGTGCTGAAAAAGAAGTACCGAAAGAAAAAGTAACATTATCATTTCTTCCGAGAACCGATATAAATGAGCCTTGTGCCATAACATCAGGCTTAATCCTTCCGTCAGAAGAAGGACCTTGAGAACTGAAATATGAAATTTTGCCGGACTTGTCTGTTGCTCCTACTGTTAATGCACTATCTGCATCAGCAGGTGATGTAATATATTTCCATGGATCATTCCCTTCATTCCCTGCACTGGTAACAACTAATATTCCTCTGCTTGATGCAATGTCAGCAGC
>JAUVIG010000461.1 GCA_030592825.1 Chlorobiota bacterium
ATTTGAAGGTCTGTTATAATACATCGGCCTTAATTCTATATATACAAACCAAACAATATAAACCGGTATTATAATTAATAAGGTCTTTTTAAGAAATTTTATAAAAGGTCTTTTTTTCATTTTATAAATTTGTGAATGCCAAGATATAAAATTCAATTAAAAATACAATTTTTTTATTTTTTCAAGATATTCTTAATTTTGTCCGGATTTTAACAATATGTCAAAAACAATCAGAAATATCGGGATTTTCGCACATGCAGATGCCGGAAAGACAACTGTTACTGAAAATTTTCTCTTTGCAAGCGGAAAAACAAAATCATTGGGAAAGGTAGATGACGGCACAACACAAACTGATTATCTGAATGTTGAAAAAGCAAGAGGTATCTCAGTCAAATCATCTTATACAAGTTTTATTTGGAAAGATACTCTGATAAACCTAATTGACACTCCCGGACACGTTGATTTCACAGCTGAAGTAGAACGCAGTTTAAAGGCTGTTGATGCTGCAATACTTGTAATTTCTGCCGCAGAAGGTGTTCAAGCTCACACAGAAACCATTTGGAACGGTTTAAAAAAAAGAAATATTCCGGTCATCTTTTTTATTAATAAAATTGACAGGGCGGGGGCTGATTATCAATTAGTTACAGAAGAAATTGAAAAAGAACTGACTGATTCTTTGGCTGTTATTCATAAAGTGATAAATGAAGGAAATAATGATGCATCAATACATTCGATTTGGAATACTGAAACAATGAACAATAAAACAATCGAAAATTTATCAGAATATAATGATGAAATACTTGAACTGTATCTTGATGAAAAACAAATTGATTTTAAACTTGCCGATAATTACTTACAATATGCAATTAAAAATGCAAACATCTATCCTGTCCTGACAGGTTCTGCAAAGAATTCTGTCGGTATTTATGAATTACTTGATGCTGTTATTCATTATTTTCCAAAATCATCCGGAAAACAAGATAAAGATCTGTCTGCCATTGTATTTGGCATTTCACACGATAAAAAGATGGGCAAAATAGTTCATATCAAAGTTTTTAACGGAAAAATAAATAACAGAGAAGTCATTTATAATCATACACAAAAAATCGAAGAGAAAATTACTCAAATAAGAAAAACTTTTGCCGGATCATTCATTGATACAGGAATAGTAAGTGCCGGAGATATTGCAGGTCTGTGCGGATTGAAAGACACACAAACAGGAGATATACTTGGTCAGCCTTCGGAACACATTCCTGAAGATATTACTTTAAAAACACCTCTTTTAACAGTTCAAGTTAAGTCTTTACAAGAAAAAGACTATGCCGATTTGGCTTATGCTTTGCAAGAGTTATCAAAAGAAGACCCAAGCCTGAATTTCGAGTGGCTGAAAGATGAGAAAGAATTACATGTAAAAATAATGGGTTGGATTCAAATGCAAATTATAGAAAGCATTCTAAAAGATCGTTTCAATATTAAAGCAAAGTTTGAAAATCCGACCGGTATCTATAAAGAAACGCCTTCAAAAACCGGAGAAGGATTTGTAAAGTATTGGATGCCGAAACCTTGTTGGGCAATTATGAAATTTAAAATTGAGCCGGGAGAAAGAGGCAGTGGTATTGATTATCACTCTGCAATTAGTGTTGATGATGTGCATCAAAAATATCAAAACGAAGTTGAACGCACAATTCCCGAAGCATTAAAACAAGGCATAAAAGGCTGGGAAGTTACTGATATTAAAATTACATTAATTGAAGGCGAAGATCATCAAGTTCACTCTAATCCCGGAGATTTTGTTGTTGCTGCACCTATGGGAATAATGGAAGGGCTGAAAAATATCGGAACTACACTTCTGGAACCGATAATCTCATTTAAAATTTCAGCTCCGGAAGAATTGTTAGGTAAAATTACAAGCGACATTACAAAAATGCGAGGTAAATTTGAATCTCCCAAAACAGAAAACGGAAAATTTGTTTTAATCGGAACCATGCCTTTAGCAACGTCTTTAGATTATCCCGTAAAACTTAGTTCACGCTCCGGCGGTAAAGCTAAAATATCCACAAAGTTTCATTCCTACCAAACATGTAGTGATGAAGAAGGACAAATCAGAGAATATAAAGGGATAAGCCCGTTGAATACAGCAAAATATATTTTAAAGGCACGAAAAGCTTTACAATAAAAAATTTAATAATGAAAAAAGTTACAGAAGAACAATATAAAGAAAACCTGAGACAACTAATTACTACTAATGAAAAATTTGAAGCAATTAAATATATAAGAAATATTACGAATTTAAGTCTTAAAGATTCTAAAGAATTGGTTGATATGTTTTTTGCTGATATCTCAAATTTAAATGGTTACACTCTTGAAATCAAAACTGAAGTTGCTGTCGATTCTGAATTAAATAAGAATGAATTGAATTTCGTTTATAGGTATTTACAAAATGGGGAGAAAATAAAAGCGATTAAATATGTAAGAGATCGGTTAAATTGTAGTCTTAAAGATGCAAAAGAATTGGTAGATTCATTGCAAACCAAGCAGAAAAAAACCGATGCATTTTATAACGAAAAAGATGAATTCATTACAGCTTTTGAATCAGAAGAAGAACAGAAGCCTAATGCAGGAACAGAATCTACAGAAAGGTTTTCTTAAAATGATAATAAATAACGCTGTCATGGATTTTTTACATCGAACCAATTAATTCAATATACATTAACCTTACATAAAAAAAATTGCATATATTTGTTAAGGAAAAGAAGAAGATCAAATTCAGGATGCATGCTTATGCTTTCTTATATATTTTTTACAGGATTATTAATTGCAGGAGGAATCTATTTTCTATAAATCATATAAATATAATATTATGAAAATCACAAAAAAGCTCACTATGGTTTTATTGCTTGCCATATTCGCAAGTAGCTGCGGTCAACAAGATTATGAAAGAATTCTCGAAATCGGGATAACAGGAAAAGGTATTATCAACAAGGTTGAAGACACCAATGTTACAATAAATGATGATCCTCAAGTTCGTTTGTATTTAACAATCTATTCTAAAAACCAAGAACCTTTTGATGCAGTAGTTAAAATGGTAGTGTCAAGAGTTTCCGTCCCGAGGCAAGGAGATTGGGTTGCAGTGAAATATGATCCGGAGGACAATCAAAAAGTCATTTGGATTGAAGATGATGATTATACACCTGAAATTGAAGAAGAAATAAAACAAATTGGGTTATAAAAACCAATTAATTCAAAGTTACAGCCCTAAAAGGGCGATATATAAAAGCATAGGGCAACGCCCTATGAATAAGACAATATAATAATGAGCCCTGAAAGGGCAAAATGTTTTATATTATGCCCTTTCAGGGCTTGTTTAATAATAATATTCACACAGGGCGATTGCCCTGTGCTTTTATATTAAAGGCTTTCAGCCTAACATTAACATTCTGATTTTTGAACAAAAAAATAAAAATAACCGGAGCATCTCAAC
>JAUVIG010000328.1 GCA_030592825.1 Chlorobiota bacterium
CTATGACCGAGATTGCTTTTAAACATAATAATATTGATGTATCATGGACATCTTACACAGCAATTTCTGTTCTGAAAGAATTTAATATTTCAGGATTTAATCAACCCGAAGTTATTAATAAAATAACGGGAATAATTTCTAAAGACATTTCGGTTAATATTAAGACATTTAATTTTGAAACAAAAGGCACAAACTTTTTGATAAATATTAAACTATATGTAAAAAAGGAAGAAAACTCAATAAATTTGTATGATAAATTGAGTAAACTTCCCTTTACTACAGATATTGAAATCCTAAACTAATTCTTCTTTACTAAGTTATAACTATTTAAAACACAGACTGAAAGCCAAAAATACAATAGCTTGAGGCATTGCCCCAAGCATATTGATTTCAATTTTTATATATAAATGGTTAGTTTTTTATTTTTGCAGTATTATTTTGTTGTGATAAGTATTTCCGTCACTTAACTTAATTTGAATGAAATAGACTCCTTCCGAAAAATCGGATAAATCAATTCTGTCAATACTTTTAACTTCATTATTTTTATAACAAATTCTTCCGCTAACTGAATTGATCTGTATTGATTCAAATTTTAAATTGCTTTTATTAGAAAATTTTATATAGCTGCTTGTCGGATTAGGGTAAATACTAATATTTGAATTAAGGTTGTTGTTAATATCTAAAGCAGAGCTTTGAAAAGTTAAGTAAAATCTGTTATCAACTTGTTCTCCGGGGTGAAAGAATTTATAGGATTCTTTTTTACTTAAATTTATTTCTGATTTAATATAATTGTCAATCAGATATACATCACAGCTGAAAAAATTCAAATCTTTTAATGTTATTTTATAATCCCCTTCTTCAGCCTTTATTCCCAGATTTATTACAGTATTCTTATCAATTTCAGGAATAGAGTTTATTGCTGTTAATGTATTTTTTTCATCCAAACAAAATAGTTGCGGAAAAGTATCGTCAGGGAATAATTTTCGAGCATCAAATTGACTGTCAAACCCGAATGTTGAATTTTTAACAACTCTTATAATTGTTTCATCCGATAATTCATTTTCAATTTCAAGTTTAATATATTCATTTTCAAAAGACTTGTAAAATTCTTGATTTGAATGTGCTCTGTAATCTTTTTTAATATTTAAAGTTACATTATTTGTATTAGTTTTAATAAAAAAACCTTGACCTAACGGAATTTTACCGGTAGCATTATTTGTGCCTATACCATAAGTTCCGCCCGTTGAAGGAACATAATATCTGTAATTGCTTTGCGCACCTGTTCCGTTATCATCATCAAACAGATATATTGCATTTTCAGCACCGGTAGGTATAGAGCCGTCTGTAACAAGTGCGTCCCAATCCAAAACAGAGGTGTACGGATTACCGATTAAATTCCAGCCTTGGTTGGCAAGAGTACCTGTTGCACTTTTATATAACGTTATATCATAATTACCGACATTCATATTTCCTTTATACTCAATAGTATCTTCGTAATAATAATAGGCTTAACCTTGAGCATTTGTAAGATTTGAAGATGAATACGATTTCCACGGATCATAATCTCCGGAGCCTGACCATTCCATTGTTGCATCCCACCACAGAAAATTATTTGTATTAAACAGTGTTAAAGGTGCTGCATCAATCGGAGGCGATAAATAATGCCATCTGTTTCCTGTAATATATCTCTCAACTGTAGCATTTACATTTGAAGTTGAAATAATTAAAGAACCGTCTCCTGAAGAAGTAGATTCTAAAACGATACCGGAAGTGCCGACATTATTTGTAAGTGTTCCGCTGACAGTTAAAGCTTTATTAACGGGAATTTTTAATACATTACCGGTATTATTGATTGTAAGGTTGTTACATGTTGTCGGTGTAGTTGCATCTCCCGTAATTTGCATTGTCCCGGTTCCGTTTAAAATGAGATTTCCGTAGTTCCAATTATTAATATTCATATTACTTCCGGCATAAGTAACAGTACTTGAAGTGTTTAAATTTGCAGAAGCACAAGTTATACCGCAACCTGATATTGTTGCGGAAGAACCGGCGTTAAGTATTAATTGACCTGTAATAACAAGACAGCCGCTACCTCCGTTTAATATTCCGGAAGAGCCTTCTCCCACAGTTAAATTTCCTTTGACATTCAAACTGCCTCCGGTGCAAATTGTTAGAGTTGCTCCATCTTTGACAGTCATAGATTTACAGCTGTCTCCTGAGTTATCAATAGAAGGGTAATGAGTACTACCTGATTGAATTGTAACATCAACTGTACTGTCAGGCACAATATTATCATCCCAATTAGCGCTTGTTTGCCAATCATTATCTTCTGAACCGTCCCAAAGTCCGGTTTGAGCATTTAGAGCAAAGCTTACGAATAAAATGCATACTAACAGTACGGCATTTTTGATTTTTGTAATGTAAATTGAGTTTTCCATCTTTTCTTATTTATTTTGTTAATAATTGTTTTTTAAGTATCCAAAATACATATTACAAATTTATTACTTCTACAGCTCCTCTTTCAGAGCTAAAAAGACTATTTTTTATTAAAGATTAAAATGAGTATTTTTACCTTTTATATTTTAAAATTATTATTGAATATTAATATTGCTGTTAAATATTGCTTATACATGCTGATAATATTAAATTCGATATTATAAATTTCGGTAATAAGTTGAACAATAGATAAGCCGATTCCGGACCCGTTTTGAGCTAATAATTTCTTATTAAATTGTCTGAAATCATTAATGTTTTTTATTTCATCTGAAGTCATTCCTATTCCTTCATTTTTAATTCTTATTTTTAAACGATCATTATTCGCATTAGATGATATCTTTATTTTACCTCCTTTTTTGGAAAATTTCAAAGCATTTTCTATTAACTCTTCAATTATCTTAACAAACATAAATTCATCCATTCTCACTTCTGCAAATGTTGTATCAATAATAAAATCTTCTTGTCTGTTATACCTTTTTCCGATTTCTTCTGCAACATAATTAATAATTTCAGCCGTATTAAAATATTCACATTTTTTAAGTTTTTTCAGTTCACTTGTTTGTATTGATTTCATTTTTAAATCAGCATAATTTAAGTATTTTTCAATAAGAATATGGAGTCTTTTACCGCTTATATATATATGATTTACAATTTTTTCAACTTCCTCTTTGGGCAAATCAAAAACCCTTTCTCTTAAATAATCAGAAAAACCAACTATTCCGTTTAAAGGTGTTCTCAATTCATGTTGCAATACTTCGGTAATATTAATTTTAAGATTTTCGACTTTACTGTCAATTTTTGCATATTTTTCTAATTTATTATTAGCTGCAAGAATCAGGTCTTTAGGGATAAGCGGTTTGGTTAAATAATCGTCGGCGCCTAAATTCATACCTTTTCTGATATCGTTATCAGAAGACAGTGCCGAAAGAAATATAACCGGTATATTATCAGTTAAAGAATTTTCTTTTAGTCTCTCATACATCCTGTATCCGTTTACAAGCGGCATTAAAATATCCGAGATAATTAAATCAGGAACTTCATTAATTGCAGTTACATAGCCTTCGTGGCCGTTTGAAGCTTCAAAAACATTATAATTTTCCATTTTGAAGATGTCACTGATCTCTTCTCTAATTTCATCACTGTCTTCTACTACAAGTATTGTCTTCATTATAGGTATCTTTGTTTTATTATTGAATATATATTTTTATTATACACATAATATATTAAATGTTTGTTTGCTTATTCAGCAGTCAGTTTATTTGCAATATTATTCTTATTCTACTGAATGATTATTCCAACTATTCTAAATTCTATTCTTCTGTTTTGTTCAGCAGCTTCAGGAATATAAGATCCGTCAGCAGTTGTTTCGTTTTCAACAGGTCTTGCTTCTCCGTATCCTTTTGCAATTATCCTTGAACGTTGAATTCCCTTAAATTTCAGATAATTAACAACGCTTTCCGCTCTGTTTTTTGATAATACTAAATTATAATCTTCACTGCCTATTCCGTCAGTATGTGCACTTATCTCAATAACCAGATCTTTATATCTTTGCATAATAACAAGCAAAGTAGTATCTATAAATCTTGCTGATGCATTTGTAATATCCCATTTATTAAATTCGAAATAAATATTATCAATTGATATCGGTTCTTTTTGAATAGGAATTATAGTAACCGGATCTAATACAAATATTCGATCTTTAATATTATTAGTATTGAATTTAATTACGGCAGGTGTATAATTATCTTTTAATACTGTTAGCATATAATTATGATCTTCTTCTACATTGAAGTTGAAACTTCCGTCAATTTCAGTTGTATCAGTTTCAATATATATATAGTCACCTGTATTCTTGTTTTCAATATGTAACTCAATAATTGAATTAAGTGAAGTTATTTCACTTTCTTTAGAAATTGTATTATTGACATTTTCATCTTTCATAATTCTGTTAATAAATTGATTATCTGCCTCATATATAATACCTGAAATTTCATAATCATTTTTTTCAATTAAATTATATTGAAAAATATCATAACAACAATTCGGGCTTTTTAAAATTTTACTTTCACTTCTGTTTGATACAATAAATCCAAATCCGTTTTCTTTACTATGGGTATAATAAACATCATCAAAGCCTGAATTTAGCGGTAATCCCAAATTTTCTGAAGGAG
>JAUVIG010000531.1 GCA_030592825.1 Chlorobiota bacterium
GGCTAAATATGATGTATAGCCGATTGTTAATTGCTCGCCAATTACTTCGCCAAGATGGCCTTATATTCATTTCTATAGATGATAATGAAGTACATCATTTAAGGAAATTATGTAATGAAGTTTTTGGAGAAGAAAATTTTATTGAATGTATAACATGGAACAAACGAATACCAAAAAACGATAAGGGTATTGGTAATATTCACGAATACATTATGATTTATGTAAAGGATTTCACTTTCAAGCATGAATTCACAATGAAAAAAGAAGGGTTAGAGGAAATAGAAGATTTACTGAAAAAACTAAAAAGACAAAATACTCCTATAGCTGAAGCAGAATGTGAACTGAAAAAATTATATAAAAAAAGAGGATTTGATCGTGGTATAACATTGTATAATGCTTTAACAGATGAATACCGATTATGGGGCAAAATAAATATGAGTTGGCCCAATGCTAATACTTTTGGTCCTACATATCAAGTCATTCATCCAAAAACTAAAAAACCGGTAAATATTCCGGATAGAGGTTGGAGATGGAAAGAAGAAACATTTAACGATGCTGCCGGTATTGTTAATGGAGAATACAAAACCATTTTTGAAAGATATGATGGCAGTTTTATTTGTGGCAAAATATGGTTTAGTAAAGATGAAAATACTCAGCCAAGTTCAATTACTTATTTTGATGAAGTTGAGAGCTTTTTACTTCGTTCAATTTTATCAACAAAAAGCGATGGAGGAATTGAAGTAGAAAATATTTTTGAAGGGAAAAGTTTCTTTTCTTACCCAAAATCAACTTCATTAATTAAGATACTTTTAGATTCAGTCAAAATAAAAGGAAATGACATTTTTATAGATTTCTTTGCAGGTTCAGGAACAACGGGACAAGCAGTAACCGAACTCAACCAAGAGAACGGTGGTAACCGTCAATATATTCTTGCACAACTACCCGAAACCACAGACGAAAAAAGCGAAGCCTACAAAGCAGGCTACAAGAAAATCAGCGATATCACCATCGAACGCAACAAACGAGTTATTGAAAAGATAATTGAAGAAAAGAAAAACGAACAACCGGATTTGTTTAGCAGAGACAAAAAAGAAGATTCTTTAAAAGGTTTAGGGTTTAAGGTTTTCAAGTTGGTAAAATCAAATTTCCCAAGAGTAGAGTTTGCCCCTGACCCGGAAAAAACTGAAAAGGAAAATATTGAATTGCTCAAAAAATATATTAGCGATAAAGAAGCTCAATTGGTTTCCGCCTTCAACCGTGATGAACTGATTACCGAAATTTTAATCAAAAACGGTTTTAAACTCAATTATACTTTAACCAAACAAGAAGAATTTAAGAAAAATGAAATTCTGTTTGCCACAGACGGATACAAAGAAACTTTAATCTGTTTAGACGTAATTATCGCAGATGAAACCGCGGAGTATTTCAAAACCAATACAGGCCAAAAATTAATTGTGCTTGAACGTGCTTTAGATACAACGAAAAAATGGAACCTGAAACACTATATGGGCGATAAGTTTAAAGCATTTTAGTTATGGTAAAAGAAGACCGGAAATATATCCTAATTAACGGACAAGCTAACAATCTTAAAGTTAAGAACCCTATTTTCGAAAAAGGTGTTTTAACTTCAATTTCACAAATTGATGGACATGGAAAATTTGTAAATCCAAGGGTTAAAGTTTTTACTTTAAACTATGACAGGCATGAATATTTTTTTGGTTACATTAATCAAATATGATAATAATTAAAAAAATATACGGATTGTTTCTTTGGTTTATAATTTTTTTTCGTCTGAAAAAGAAAATAAGCACAAACTGTAATTACACAATTTTAAGTTCAAAAAAGCGACATACTTTTTTCGGATATTATGATAAAACTCCGTTTAATAATTCCGGAAATATTTTACTTGCTCATACAGCAGATATTAAAAATATTTCATTAAAAAAGCCTTATACAGCTGAAATCGGATATTTTAATATTAATGAACCTCATAAATTTATTTCTGTCGGGAAAACTGATTCATGGTGTTGGCAACAAGGAGCAAGATTAATGTGGTTTCCTGACACAGATAATAAATTAATAATTTATAATAAAATAATAAATAATAAATATGCATCGCTTGTTCAAGATTTGTTTAGTGAAAAAATAATTAAACAATTTGATTTTCCTGTTTATGATATTGACTCAAGCGGAAAATTTGCGGCAACTCTTAATTTTTCTCGTCTCGGAAAGTTGCGACCCGGCTACGGCTATGTGAATTTTCCTGAATATGCAGATATGGATTTGTCTGAAGACGGTGTTTGGATTTGCAATTTAGAATTGAATACAAAAAAGCTGATATTAAGTCTTAAAGATTTATCAAAACGTAATTCTTATGATAATAATGTTAATATGAAACATTATATAAATCATCTGTCGTTTAATCCTTCAGGAAACAAACTGCTTTTTTATTATATCAGAGTGTTCGATAAAAAGAAAATAATAAATGCCTGCGTTTGCGATTTAGACGGTGGTAATCTTATTTTGTTAAATGAAGGCAGAAATTGTTCTCATTATACTTGGAAAAATGACAGCGAATTATTAATTTTTTCGGAAAACAAAGAAGGATATTCTTATAATTTACATAATACAAAAAACGGAAAAATTTTTCCCATAATTCCGATGATGATAAAACACGACGGCCATCCGAGTTTTTATTCCGGTAACAGCATTATTACCGATACATATCCCTTGGGTTTTTTCAAAGAACAAAATTTGTTATTTTATAAGTTTCAAGAAAAAGTACATAAAATTGCAAAACTAAATACTCCGTATTCATATCAAAACGAAATAAGATGTGATTTGCATCCGAGATTAAGCAAGGATAAGAAAAGTATATGTATTGATTCTCCGACATTCAAAGGACGAAGGATGATTATTTTTGATTTAGATTTGAAAAATATTTGAAAAGATAAGAAAATGATATTAA
>JAUVIG010000381.1 GCA_030592825.1 Chlorobiota bacterium
GTTTGATGTTGGGAATGATGATACCGGAAAACAAGAAAAACTTGTAATATTTACTCTTGTTGTTACTAATTTAAGCGATACAATTCCCGTTCCTGTTTTATCTAATAAAAATGTGTTTAAACATGCAACTTTTTTTATTAATAATAAGGAATATTCACACCCTGTATTTATAGGTGAGGAATATGATATACATATACATGAAAAAGATGTACTGTTAAAAGGCAATAGTGACTCTTATACATGGAGTACATTTACCGACTATTTTAAAACTGAATACGGAAATACTTTTACTGTTCAATGGAAATATTTAGACAGTTATTCAAATATTTTAAAAGTAAATCTTGAAGATAAAACTATTAAATAACACAGAGATAAAAGAAATAATAAGTCTTATAATGCTGAATGTGTATGAATCGCCGGAGCAATTAGTCAGAAAAGAGGAATATTATAAATTACTCATTAACGGCAATTCAATTTCAGAAATTATGGAATTATTTATGAAAAACAGCACCGAGCAAAGCCTTCGGTTAATAGAAAAAGGTATTCTTCAAATGGAGCAAGAAAATATAAATCCGAAACTTATTGGCGACAAACTTCATAATTTATGCGGACTTTTAGACCTTGCGTTTGAATGTTCTGCGGAGCTTGCTCCTAACCCGTTTGTCAGCTTGGACGATGCCTTAATTCCTTTACGGAAAAAGTATCCGCGTTCGCATAAACTTGAAGCTTTTATTAAAGATGATAATAAGTAACATATACAACACAAATCAAGCTTGGTGGGAAAAAGCCTATCAAACAGCTCAATATCTTAATCTTTGGGATTTTAAGCATCCCTCTCCGGAACTTGTAAGTTTAATTGCAACCGGATTAATCCCCGAAAAGGGTAATTGCCTTGATGCAGGATGCGGTTCCGGAAATGAAGCAATTTTTCTTACACAATGCGGTTATAATGTAACAGGCATTGATTTTAGTGAAAAAGCATTAGAAATTGCAGATAAAAAAGCAAAAATTGAAAATCTTAAAATAAAATGGTTCTTAAAAGACATTACTGATACCGGTTTGAAAAGCGAAACCTTCGATTTTATTAACGACAGAGGATGTTTTCATCATATAAACGAAAATGAAAGACAACAATATGCAGATGAAATGTGCAGACTGTTAAAACCCGGAGGTCGTTTATTAATACGCGGAAGCAGAGACGAAAAATCCGCAGAAAAAGGATTTGTAATCGTAAACCAAGAATGTATTGACAGATTTTTCAATAAGATATTTTTTAAAAGAGGGCATGTTTTGCCTATTCCCTATATATCTGATACCGGATTATTAGACGCTAATATTGTAATATTAACAAAAACTCAAACAAACTGAATAATGAAAAAGAAAACACATAAAACATCTGCTTTGTATAAACCTGTATATTCAATAATTACAGTTTTAATTATTATTTTTATAAGTTCATGTTCATCAACAAAAACTTCTCACTTAACAGAAATTCCTGTTGAAATTAACAAAAAAGGAATTTACAAAACAACTTTCAAAATTCGTAACTCAACATATATTATTCCGTATATAATTATTGAAGACAATAACGGAAAAAACAGAGCTTTGGGAGAACCAATAAAAGACACATTACTTCGTGTTTCATTGAAATTGCTAAATTCAGACGGAAAAACAGTATTCAGTCAAGAGTTTAATTATAAAAGTTTAAGGGAAAGTAATTTATATGCCCCAAATACAAGTTTATCTTTCGATATGGATTTTAAAAATCGGATTAAAAAAGGTAATAAGAAATTTGAAGCAATTTTGGAAATTATTCATCCGACAGAGTATTACGGAGAATATCCTGCAAAATTTGTAATTGTTCCGCCTGAAAAATTTAAATAATAATATTTCTTATTGCAATCATTACAAGGAAAAATTAAAATCAAGAGAAAATGAGGACAATAACATTTTATATTTTAATATCAATAATCTTTCTTACAGTTGGTTGCATCCCAAAAGATTACAGATTAACCGAAGAACAAATAAAATGGATTCCGTATCAATCAAATGATACATTAATATTTAAGTCGCTCAACGAAAACTTATATGACAGCCTGATTGTCTCGGCGTTTGGCAGAGAAATTACAGATATTGGTGTTGAAACGTCCGGCTCAAGAGAAATAATATATTGCATTATTTCTGACCTAAACATTATTGATCATATAATGTTTAGTTTTTATTTGGAATCGGTTAAATCAACATATTTGTCTTTGGTAATGTACGAAAACAAGGAAAGTAATTGCAGAGATGCTTTAGGAGCTTATTATTATCCCGGTGAAAATCTTATTCGTACTCAACTGAAAGGTGATAATTTCGATTCCGGAAAAACGGATAAAACAGAAATGATAAATCAGTTAAAAATCAACGGAGTAAATTATTCACAGGTAATTCATATCACCGGTGATGAAAATTTTCAAAGCTCTGCTCCGGGGTTTTGTAACCTTGGATTGGAGTTTTATTATTCCTTAAATAAAGGACTTATAAAATATAAATTGAAAAATAAAGAATATATTATCTTTAAGGCTTTGTAGTGAAATAAAGTGTGCATTTAAACGCAGTAATTTTTTGTTTTTACAATTTCAAAAAAGTAAGTCCCGAATGCTTTCGGGATGAGATTTTTTAAAAGAAGTAAAACAGGAAAGAACAAGTTTAAATGTATAGGTTATTTCACTACAAAGCCTAAGAATTGCAACAGTAAAAATAAATAATTCAACCCTAAAAAATGAATAATAAAATATCTGCTATGTATAAAACTGTATATTCAATATTTACAGTTTTAATTGTAATCTTGTTAAATTCTTGTTCAACAGAGCAACCGGATTTGAAAATGAAAGAAATTTCATTGAATAAAATTGAGGAAGTTGAAAAATTAAAGGATATCATACTTGCTGATTTTGATAATTTGTTGAAATCTTGCAAACAACACACAAATTGTTATGAATATCATGGTGATAAATGTTATTTACCGGCAAATTCTCATTTGCTGCATAAATATTTAAATAATCCAAAGGGGCTAATGCAGCTTGATTATTTGACCGATAATGACATAATTACCGGAAATATTCTTATTCGCAGCGATTCTGTAATTAGAATTGAAGTAAAAAGCAAGCAATTTATCAGAGGTGATTTTGATGCTTACAATGATACTGTATATCTTCACGAAATAGTGTATAATGTTTCAGAAAAAAAGACTTATGAACTTGGGGATTTCATTACTGTTAAATCAAAACAGATTAAACCAAATTGGATTTATTTCATAACAAAGCATTGGGTTGATTAAATATAAACAAGTAAAAAAATAAATATGAAAACTAGAAAATTATTACAAACAATAAGATTATCGGCATTATTACCTGCGGTGAGGACTTTGTCAATCATAATTGCTGTTACATTAATGGCCTGTAACTCAAATGTAAAAAACAACAGAATGAAAAAAGAAACAGAAGACATTATTTGCAAAACTTTTGATTGTCTCGAAAAAAATACAAATACAAAAATCATAATTGACGGTTTTTTCAGAAAATACACTCCTGTAAAGAGCAGAAAAGAAGCAGGTTATATGTTATGGAATTGGGAAATATTATTGTCTGACAGCATTGCAATACCTGCAATATGTATAAATAAAGACATAGATTTATCAATTTATGAGAATAAAAATGTGTCAGTAAATTGCACTATATTTTACGGGATTATTATTGGCGATCCGGAAAAACAAAATGCAACAGGCTATAGGATTGATATTGATTTAATTAAAGAAATAAAATGAACATATTATATAAAACTTTGATAGTAATTGATCCGCCTGAAGAATTTAAATAATAAACTTATGAAAAAAAGGAATCAACTTATTTTAAATTCTGCCTTATTAATAATTTTTGTATGGTTTTTATATGAATCATTTTACGAATTATTTGTTTTAAAATCTGGTGTTCATTATCCGAGAGTTACGTTGAACCAAAATGATTGGGGTAATACAGTTATTAATTTTACTGTAAATATACCGACTGTTACTAACTTTATAATACTGTTCTCGGCATTTGTAAGTATTTATGTCTCAATTAAGATATGGCAATCTCTATTAATTAATTTCTTTCAAGAAACAAATATAATGAACAAGATGCAAGGCATAATTTTTTTGGA